>CALBLD010000163.1 GCA_937895775.1 uncultured Clostridia bacterium | reverse complement strand
TTTGCAATTACCGTGATAATCGACGTTCCGTTTCTGACTCCGTACAGCTTACCGTCCTTAACGATAACGGCACCGGTGCTTGAAACAAATGTATATGTCTTATCGGTTGCGCTTGCGGGGCTTATTTTGATCTCTATTTCAACAAATCTGCCCTCTTTTACGGTTATCATTCCGTTTTTGTCAAGTTCATCGGAAACAACTTCAACAGAATCCACCGGGATTATCACAGGTGCCTTTTCAACCGTAACGGTGATCTCGGCGATTGCTCCGGACGAACCCTTTACCGTAATTACGGCAGTACCGATCTCTTTTGCTCTTATAACGCCTCCGCTGCTGACCGACACGATCTTATCGTTTGACGATTTCCATGTAAATGTTTCGCCGGGGTTTGCGGGTGTCACGATCGGATGAAGCGTCATATGGTCATCGGTCTCGCTGCCGAGCTTCAGGATAACCTCATTCTGTTCAAAAGTAATGCTGACGGACGGATCGATAACAGTGACCTCGCACTCAGCCGAAAGGCTTCCGTCAACTGCGGAAGCGGTTATAGTAACCGTTCCTGTTTTCAGTGCCGTTACAAGCCCGTTTTCATCGACAGTGGCAATATTTGTATCCGACGATGTCCAGACGATTGATTTTACCGATGCGTCCTCGGGCAGAACAGTCGCAACAAGCTGACCGGTTTTATTGATCTCAATCACAAGCTCTGTAAGATCGAGCTTTATTTCGGTGACCGATGTTGTCACTTCGACGGTACAGCTTGCGCTTACGCCGTTCTGTGCGGTTGCGGTTACGGTTGCTATACCGGTTCCGACTGCGGTTACAACGCCTCCCTCGGAAACAGTCACCACATTATTGTCGCTGCTCTTCCATGCAAGCACCTGCTCGGTAGCGTCGGCGGGTGCTACGGTATATTCAAGCTTTTTGCTTACCCCTTTATTGAGTTTGATCTCCTTTTCGGTAAACTTTATTTCCGAAACCGGATTCATGACCGTAACATTGCAGGTCGCAATACATTTACCGTCAACGGTTGTTGCGAATATGCTCGATGTCCCGCTCATAAGACCGGTCACCGTTCCGTCCTCCGAAACACGTACCACGCTTTCGACGCTTGAACGCCATTTCAGTTCGACAGTCAACCCCTCGGGAACCGTAATTACATTAAGCTTTTTGCTTTCTCCGATATTCAGTCTGACCTGATCGCTTTCGAATCTGATCTCGACGACCGAGGCGGTCACTGTCACTTCGCATTTTGCCGTATATTTATTATCGATAGTTGAGGCGGAGACAACGGTTTTACCCTCCGCCACGCCGGTCACGGCACCTGCGGGGCTAACGCTTACCACCTCCGGATTATCCGACAGCCAGATAACATTTGAAGTTTCCTTTCCGGTCGCAAGCATTGTTGCGGTCAGCTTCTGAGTCTGTCCGACAGCGAGCACCAGACTGCTTTTATCAACAGCTATTCCCTCTTTGGGCTTATTGTCTCCGGTCGTCACGGCTGTCGTTTCGCCTCCGCCGGGTCCTTTACATGATACAAGGGCAGTCAGAGCCGTAAAAATACAAAGAAGAACACAAGCCGCATTGAGTATTTTTCTCATAGTCTTTCCCTTTCGTTTTATGAAGAAAATTTTCCGCCGTTTTACTCTGCCCTCACAAATAATATGCCGGAGCAAGGCAAAACAGAATCGGCTGAAACTACTTCCTCATTTTATCCTTTTACATAACTTACAGTTGACTAATTATACCATATTTTTTTATCGAAATCAATGTCAAAAACTCACATTTTTTTATCAAAGCGCAAACTTTTTATGAACGCTATAAACATTTTCGATTAAAAAACCAAAACTATTGCATATTTTATTTTTTTGTGATAAAATAGAACGATTGATTTTTACACGGAAAGCACTCATGAAAGGAGCAACAATGGACAAAAAATACATTGACAGAGCAAAAAAGCTTATGTCATTCATAGAAAAAAGCCCGACTGCTTTTCACGCCGTTGACTCGGTTACGTCCCGGCTTGAAAGCGAGGGTTACAGCAGAATCGACGAAAGCGACCGCTTTGAGCTTCGCCGCGGCGGGAAATATTATGTAACGCGCAACCGTTCTTCGGTGATTGCGTTCCGCATACCGGATGCGGGTGCCGACTCATTTATGATTGCGGCAAGCCACAGCGACTCCCCGATGTTCAAACTCAAAAGCAATTCGGTCATATCGGTTTCCGACAAATACGCAAAGCTCAATGTCGAACGGTACGGCGGTATGATAATGTCAAGCTGGTTTGACAGACCGCTTTCGGTTGCGGGCAGAGTGATTATCGGCAACGGCGAAAAAATACATTCGGAAACGGTCAACATTGACCGCGACATTGCGATCATTCCGAACGTCTGCATCCACTTCAACCGCACGGCAAACGACGGATACAAATACAACGCGCAGGTTGATCTGCTCCCGATCATCGGTGAAAAAGCCGACCCGTCGGCAATCAACAAAACAGTGGCGGAGAAGCTCGGTATTGATGAAAAAAGCATTATTTCCTCCGACCTTTATCTGTACAACCGCATGAAGCCGACATTCATAGGGTTGTCCGACGAATTTTTCTCGGCGCCGCGGATCGACAATCTTGCCTGTGCATACTGCACATTCGAGGGTCTTATCGAATCGGTGCCGACCGACGGTGTCATTCAGATATGCGCGATGTTCGACAACGAGGAAACCGGCAGCGAGTCCAAACAGGGTGCCGATTCCACCTTCCTGCACGACATCATGCTGCGCATATGCGGCTCTCTCGGCATATCGCATGAAGAATACATGCGTATGATTCCCGCTTCGTTTATGCTTTCAGCCGACAACGGACATGCAAAGCATCCGAACCATCCCGAGCTTTCCGACTGCAACAACTCCCCCTTCATGAACGGGGGTGTGGTCATAAAATACAACGCAAACCAGCGTTACACCACAGACGCGGTATCCGCCGCTCTGTTCGGTCGGATATGCGAGCGTGCATCTGTTCCGACTCAGGTATTTGCAAACCGTTCGGATCTTGCCGGCGGCTCAACGCTCGGAAATATTTCAAGCACCCATGTTTCGGTAAACACGGTCGATATCGGTCTTGCGCAGCTCGCCATGCATTCATCCTACGAAACCGCCGGCACTGCCGACATTGACTACATGACGAGAGCGGTATGCGAATTCTTCGGAACACGCATTACGTGCAGTGGCGACGGAATATACGAAATATAAAACAGGCAGGTAGATTAAATGGCAATTCATGACAAGATCGGAGAGATCATACGTGCTTTTTCCGGAAAGCACCATCGCACCGCCGCAATTATTGTTGCCGCAGGGAGCGGCAGCCGCATGAACTCGGCAACAACCAAACAATTCATGACACTCTGCGGTATCCCGGTCGTTATGCACTCATTACTTGCATTTGAAAAAAGCGAATACATTGACGACATCATAATTGTTGCCAGAAGCGACGAGATTGATCTCTACCCCGCGCTTATCGAAAAATTTTCGATAAGCAAAGTCAGACAGATTGTCTGCGGCGGCGAAACGAGACAGGAGTCGGTATGGAACGGCTTCTGCGCGATCCCCGAAAAGGTCGATTTTGTTGCCATACACGACGCGGCGCGTCCTCTGATTACCGAAGAGCAGATAAAAAAGGTGGTTCTGGCGGGATTTGATTACCGTGCCGCTACCGCCGCAACCAAAGCAACAGACACTGTAAAAATCTCGGCGATCGGTGATTTTGTCGAAAGAACCCCCGACAGGGACAAGGTATGGGCGGTTCAGACTCCGCAGGTGTTCTAA
>CALBLD010000162.1 GCA_937895775.1 uncultured Clostridia bacterium | reverse complement strand
CCAGCTTGTCGATGTCACCGTTGTCGGAGAAAACCGATACGAGTTCGGATTTGAAAGACTTGACCGCTTCGCGGATATGTGCAGAAATGCGGGCGTAAAGTATTTTGAAATATCCCACCTGTTCACGCAGTGGGGCGCACATCATGCTCCGAAGGTTGTCGGAAGAGTAAACGGCACGGAAAAGAAGCTGTTCGGTTGGGAGACCGACGCACTTTCGGATGAATACCGCATCTTCGTCCGCTCATTCCTCACCGCATTTATAAGCCATATGAAGAACAGAGGTGACGATAAGCGTTGCTTCTACCATGTTTCGGACGAGCCGAACGTTGAGCAGATCGAAGCATACCGTATGGCGAAGGCAAGTATTGCCGATCTGCTTGAGGATTATGTAATAATGGACGCTCTTTCCGATTATAATTTCTATAAACTCGGCGTTGTGGAGACTCCGATACCTGCTTCCAACCATATTGCACCTTTCATAGACGGGCATGTCGAGGGTCTGTGGACATATTACTGCTGCGGGCAGCATACGGATGTGTCCAACAGATTTATCGCAATGCCGTCGTGGAGAAACAGATCGATCGGGATGCAGCTTTTCAAATACGATATAAAGGGCTTTTTGCAGTGGGGATATAATTTCTACAATAATATGCTGTCCGATTCCCCGATAAACCCGTACAACGATACAAGCGGAGAATATTGGGTTCCTGCGGGGGATGCTTTCTCTGTCTATCCATCGGGAGACGGAAAAGCACTTGAGTCGCTGCGGATAATCGTCTTTTACGAAGCACTGCAGGATCTTGCCGCAATGAAACTCTGTGCCTCTCTCTGCGGCAGAGAAAAAACGCTTGGCGAGATTGAAAAAATATTCGGGCAGAATATTGCGTTTGATAAATGCGCAACGGACGCACAGACGATCATAAAAATAAGAGAGAAAATCAACAGTATGATAAATGAGAATATCGGAAAGGACAGATGATATATGCCGGCTTCGGATTTGCTTAAAAGAAAGGTCTGCGGGAAAAGAGTTGCGGTACTCGGAATAGGGATAACGAATACCCCTGTCATAGATATGCTCCTTAATCTCGGTGCAGACGTAATCGCATATGATAAAAAGAACAGATGGGAACTCGGAACGCTTGCGGATGAGCTTGAAGCGAAGAATGTCGGACTGGTTCTCGGCGATCATTATCTTGATAAAATCGATGCCGACGTTATCTTTCGCGCGCCGGGGATTCGCCCGGATATGCCCGCGATAACCGAGGCTGTAAAAAGCGGTGCAATACTGACCGGGGAAATGCCCGAATTTTTCGACGCCTGTCCCTGCAAGATAATTGCCGTTACCGGAAGCGACGGAAAAACGACCACAACGACGCTGATTGCAAAGCTGCTTGAAGCGTCGGGCAAACGGGTTTTCCTTGGCGGGAATATCGGCAGACCGCTCCTTCCGATTGTTGACAGCATAGATAAGGATGATTTTGCCGTGGTCGAGCTTTCTTCCTTTCAGCTCATGACTATGCGTCGCTCGCCCGATGTCGCGGTGATAACGAATGTTACCCCGAATCATCTCAACTGGCATACCGATATGAATGAGTATATCGATTCCAAACTGAATGTTCTGCGCTATCAGAGTGAGAACTCTATTGCAGTACTTAATTATGAAAATGATGTTACGCGTGACGCGGGCGATGATGTGAGTGGAAAATGCATCTTCTTCACCTCGAAAAGAGTACCGACCGATTGCAATGGGTTCGTGTACGAAAAAGACGGATCAATATATTTTGAAGATACCAAAGTGATTGATACCTCCGATATTATACTGCCCGGCAGACATAATGTCGAAAATTATATGGCGGCAATCGCCGCAACAAGGGATTTTGTGTCACCCGACGACGTGAAAAAGGTCGCAACGACCTTTCCTGGTGTCGAACACAGAAACGAGTTTGTGCGGGAGCTTGACGGCGTAAAGTATTATAACAGTTCGATAGATTCAAGTCCGACAAGGACGATCGCCGCGCTGAATTCGTATAAAGAGAAGCTGATCGTGCTCTGCGGCGGATATGACAAGCACATTCCCTACGAGCCGCTCGGATTGCCGCTTTGCAGAAGGGCAAAGACGGTTATTCTGACCGGAGCTACAGCCGACAAGATCAGAGAGGCAGTCCGCGCTTGTCCGGAATACAGAGAAGGCACACCCGCACTTGTCAATGTTT
>CALBLD010000161.1 GCA_937895775.1 uncultured Clostridia bacterium | reverse complement strand
TTGTCTGTGACGGACAGTACGGTACATCATGTGTTGACCTTGCCTTTCTGCGTGCGAATATATGGGGACGCGGGGATGCGGTCTACCCCGATGTTCCCGAAAATATTTCGGTTACGGAGGCTGCCGATATATACTCGGAGGCAGAGGCGGCGGCATGCATGATAGCTCATCTCGTTATTGACGAAGGCGTGCGTTATCGTGATATAGCAATCATAATGAGGGATCCCGGACAATATAACGGAATACTTGACGGCGCGCTGGAGCAGTACAGTATTCCGTGCTTCATGTCATCGCGTACCGGACTTTGCATGAAACCCTGCGTGCGGCTGATCGGAAGTGCTCTTTCCGTTTTTTCGGGCAGATGGCGACTTGAGGATGTGATATCATATATGCGGTGCGGACTGTCGGGACTCACATCCGAAGAATGTGATATGCTTGAGGAGTACGCCTGCGCATGGAGAATATCGGGTGCACTCTGGTATGCCGAGGACGATTGGACAATGAATCCGCAGGGCTTTTCGACCGAATTTACAGACGAAGATGCCGAAAAGCTCGCAGTGCTGTCGGCACTCCGCGACAGGCTTGTTTCTCCGCTTGTGACCTTCGGTCAGATATTCGATGCGGATCCGACGGTGCGGGATGTGTCTGCGTCGCTTTTCGGATTTCTTAAAGCTATGAATATACCCGAAAAGCTTGCCGAAGAGGAGGCAAGACTGCGTCTTGCCGGGGATCCCGCAGCGGCAGAGGAGTGCGTGCAGATATGGGATGTTATCGGATCGGCACTGGACAGCCTCGTTACCGTTGCGGGTGATATGCATGTCGGTGCGTCTTCTTATTATAAACTGCTATTTGCCGTGTTTGATTCGGTCGATATAGGAAAGGTTCCCGCAAGAGCAGACGAAGTAATTATCGGAGAACCGAAACTGCTCCATAAGCCGGGAATTAAACATGCATTCATACTCGGACTTAATGAAGGAGTGTTTCCGTCGGCAGGTACCGAAAACGCTGTTTTCGGCGATGCGGAAAAGGAAAAACTCGGGGAGCTTGGGATAGAACTTGCCGATAACAGCGAGAGCGCACTGTCGGGTGAGCTTTTCGGCTTTTACCGTGCCGTATCCATGCCCGAAAAGTCGCTTCATCTGCTGTATCATGCTGATCTGAATAAATCGGTGGCTCTCTGTGCGGTCGAATCGCTTTTTCCGGAACTGAAAACCGTCAGATGGTCGGAGGTCGATCGTCTTTATAAGGTTTGTAACAAGACCACCGCGATTGAATATTTTGCGGAGAATATGAAAAACAGGAGTGACGGTAAACTGTCAGAGTTTCTGTGCGGCTATCCGGATTGTGCGGAGCGTATAGCGGCACTTGACTCTCCGATCGGAGAGGAGAACTGTACCGTTTCACGGAAAACCGCCGATAAAATGACCGAGAACGGGCTGAACTTAACTCAGGCGAGAATCGAAAACTATGTGAAATGTCCCTTTTCCTTCTATGCAAAAAATGTTCTTGCTCTGAAGGAGCCGACAAGCGACGATTTTGAGGCACGCGATGTCGGAAATTACATACATGCCGTCTTTGAAAGGTTTTTCACATCGCTCGGCGGCAGACAACTGAAAACGCTTACCGATGATGAGGCGATCCGCATCCTTGAAAAGGCAATATCCGACTGCCGAAAAAAGGTGATAAGGGGTAAATCGACGGCACGGCTTGAGCATCTGTTTTCAAGACTTGAAAAGCTGTCCGGACTTTTTGTAAGGAATATGCTGGAGGAATTCAGATGCTCGGATTTTGAACCGACCTTCTTTGAACTTGCAATAGATAACAGACCCGGGAATATCGCGCCGCTGAAGATCGGCTTCGGAAACGGAAAGACAATAACCGTTTACGGAAGAGTGGATCGCGTCGATACCTATAAGAGCGGAAACGATACCTATCTGAGAGTTGTTGATTATAAGACGGGGAAAAAGAATTTTTCTCTGTCGGACATAAAGCTCGGGCTTGATTTTCAGATGCCGATCTACCTTTTTTCAATATGCAGAACAAAGAATACCGAGTTTCTGAAAAAGCTGGCACTTGCCGACGACGGCAGGCTTCTGCCCGCCGGGGTTCTCTATTTTTCGGCAAGGGTACCCGAGAGTATAAAGGTCGATGATCCGATGCCGGATATGCAGTCGGTAAACGAAAAACTATCTTCGTCGGTGAAACGAAGCGGACTGCTTGTCGATGATCCCGAGCTTATCTATGCGATGGATCACCGGAAGAGCGGTAAATTCATACCGGTGAAATTTGATAAGGACGGAAATCCGAAGAAAGACGGCAGTCTGATCGATGCCGAAGGCTTCGAAGAACTTCTTTCCGAAATATCCGAAAAAATCTCGGCGGTCGGTGACGAAATAGCTTCCGGAAAGGCGTGCGCAAGTCCGATGAAAACAGATGATATCGACCCATGCCGCTATTGCGGTGCAAAGAAGCTTTGCAGAATTTCCGAAAAGAAAAACCGATGAAGGAGGTAATGAAATTTGGCTGAAAGAAAATGGACGCAGGCACAGAAGGATGCCTTTCTGACAGAGAACGGAGATCTGCTTGTCTGCGCGGCGGCGGGATCGGGTAAAACCGCAGTGCTGACCGAACGGATAATACGTTCAATAACAGCCGAGAACCCGTCCGACATTACTTCAAAACTGATAGTTACCTTTACCAAAGCGGCGGCAAGCGAGCTGAAAATGAAAATATCAAAGGCAATCTCCGAAAAAATGGGCGAGGATCACGCGAATATGCGTCTGCGCCGTCAGCTTCTCGCACTTGACAGGGCTCAGATTTCGACAATAGACAGTTTCTGCCTTTCGGTGGTATCCGCTCATTTCACGGAACTCGGATTGTCTGCGTCGGTCAAGGTCGGCGGCGATGCGGAGATAATCCTCATGAAAAAGGATATAATGGAGCAGACCATCGACGCCGCCTACGAAAAAGGAGATGCCGGTTTTTTAAATCTGATCGATAATTTTACATCACTGCGGGATGATCGGATAAGCGATCTGTTCATCAGAATATATAATATCGTTTCATCTTATCCGGAAGGGACGGATTATATAAGAATATCGGCTGAAAGACTTGAACAAACAGCGCGGAACGGAATAAGCGGAACCGTTTACGGAAAACAGATCGAAAAGGTAGCCGAACGACTTCTGAAGCATTATGTGTCGGTCTATAAGCGGCTGACAGATCTGATGCTCGCCGACGGTACACAGGAAAAATCACTTCCCGTAATACAGTCGGAGACTGCTGCACTGGAAAGAATAGAGTCGGTCGGCGATCTTTCCGAAAAGCTGAAAATGATAAAAGAGTTCGGCTTTGAACGCCTTCCCGCAAATAAGAGCAAGACAAAGGCGTATATCAGATTTGAAGGTGAACGGAAATCACTGAAGGATGATATAAAATCATTGTCGTCGCTGATGTCGGTCGATGAGCATAGGGATCGGATAGCGGCGGGAATGTCGGCAAGACTTTGCAGGAGCCTGTGGCAGCTGATCTCCGATTTCGAACGCCGTTATTCGGAAGAGAAAAAGCGGTTTTCGGTGATCGATTTTGCCGATGCCGAGCGGATGACATATAACCTTCTGATAAAGGACGGTAAACCTACCGCTGTTGCAAGATCGATCGCAAGCCGATATGAGCAGATATATATTGATGAGTATCAGGATATCAACCGTATTCAGGATGATATATTTGCGTCGAT
>CALBLD010000160.1 GCA_937895775.1 uncultured Clostridia bacterium | reverse complement strand
CCATATCGGTCGGCAGATCAAACGGATTCGGGCTTCCGTCGGGTAACGCGCTCGAACGTATCGGGAATACCGGTGCGGCGATATACCGCACCGATCTTGACGGAACCGTCGTTTTCCACGTCGATAAGAGCGGGTACCGCCCGAAAAAATAAATAATAAAAAATTGCAGGTAACACTTGCAATTTTTTTATTTGTGATGTATAATACCATTAAACTGGGGTAGGATGTGAGTTTGTTGTCACAGAACCCGATAATGACTGCAGATACGGCAGTTTTGCAGTCTCAAATATCCCGTAACTGCCGAGAAGGAGTAACATATGGAAATAAAGGAAAACAGCCATATTGTCGGCAAAGGCGGAGTGTACGACGATATTGCCGCGGTTTTTGACGATTCTACATTCGTTGAACTCGGCACATATGTCAAAAAGGACTCGTATGCTTCGGTTGTCTGTGGCTACGGTGCGGTCAACGGAGCACTGACATTTGCTTTTGCACAGGATTTTACACGCGATAAAGGCGCACTCGGTGAAGCCGAGGCGGAAAAGATATGCGCTCTTTATGATCTTGCAAAGAAGAGCGGCGCACCGGTGATCGGTATATGGAACAGTGCCGGAGCAAGAGTCGGTGAAGGAGAAAGAGTTCTTTCCGCGTTCGGAAAAATGCTTTCGAAGATTACGGGACTCTCCGGGGTCGTTCCCCAGATAGCGGTCGTGAACGGCATCTGCGGCGGAATGTCCGCAACGGCGGTTTCGATGTTTGATGTGATTATAGCGACCGAAGAATCGAGCTTTTATGTGAATCCTCCGTTCGTTCTGAAAAATCTCGGACTTAAAAATGCCGGAAGTATCGCTCTTGCGGCAAAGAACGGACTTGTTGATATAGTATGTCCCGACAGTGCCGGTGCGCTGGCAAAGGCAAGAGAACTTGTCGCTCTTCTTCCGCAGAACAATGCGCAGGGATTTGCGTACTGCGATTCGGGCGATGACGATAACCGCCGCATTCCCGAGATTGTCGGCTGTGAGAATACTCTTTCGCTGATTACGGCAATTGCCGACGGCGGCAGATTCATTCCGCTCAAGAGCGGCTTTGCCGATGAAATGCTTACGGGCTTTGCTCCGATCGGCGGAGTTGTGACGGGCATCGTCGCAACCGTGCACGGCAGAACGCTTACGCCAAGCGGCGCACGCAAGGCGTCCGGATTTATTTCCTTCTGCGATAATTTTATGATTCCGGTTGTGACACTCGTTGATACCGACGGCGTTGATATATCTGCGGATGCCGAAAATGCGGCATACGCACCCGAACTTGCAAGACTTGCGGCGGCTTATTCCGCTTCGACCAATACCAAGGTGACCGCAATTGTGGGTAAGGCTTACGGAGCGGCATATACTTTGCTCGGCTCAAAGGCGGTCGGTGCCGATGTCGTGCTTGCCACCGAAAATGCAGAGATATCGGTAATGGCTCCGGATGCAGCCGTGCAGTTCATGTACGGTGATGAAATAAAAACACCCGAAGAAAGAGCAGAGAAGAAGAACGAATGGATGAAGAATCACGCGTGTGCCGTTGCGACGGCATCAACCGGCGATATTGATGACGTGGTAGCTCCGGAGGAACTTCGCGCACGTCTTATATCGGCGGTCGGGATGCTTTGGGCAAAGGCGTCGGGCGAGGCTTCGGCAAAACATTCAAAGCTTCCTTTCTGATGAAACGGAGGACTGACATATGAATTTCATGTTTACCGCCGCCGGATTCGGCGAGCGTACGGCAGAAGCATTGCAGGATACCCTTATCGGCATGTTCGTAATTTTTCTTGCACTCAGCATACTCTGGGGAGTTATTGAGCTGTTTCACTTTTTCGTGACAGCGGCGACAAAGAAGAACAGGAAAGCGGAAGAAAAGCCCGATGAAAAATTGCCTGCCGAAACCGTGCCGACGAACGATACCGCAGATAATGCGGATGACGGTGCGCTGATAGCGGCGATAACCGCCGCAGTGTCGGTCTGCATCGACGTTCCCGCAGGTTCGTTCAGGGTCGTTTCCTTCAAAAAAGCGCAAAGCGATGCGCATTGGAACAAAAGATAATTTTTAGATTTTTACTGATCGGAAAGGATAAATGATTATGAGAAGATTCAATGTTACCGTAAACGGCGTCGCTTATGACGTTGAAATAGAAGAGGTCGGAGCGACCGCCGCTCAGACACCCGCTCCCGCTGCAGCAGTACAGGCTCCCAAGACCGCCGCTCCCGCCGCAAAGCCGGCATCGGTCGGAGGCACCGAGGTCAAGGCTCCGATGCCCGGTACGATACTCAAGATCAATGTGACCGTCGGACAGAGCGTCAAAAAGGGAGATATTGTCGCAGTTCTTGAGGCAATGAAAATGGAGAATGAGATATTCGCTCCGGTTGACGGTACGGTTGCCGCAGTGAATGTAAACAAGGGTGCCTCCGTAAAAACGGATGATGTTATCGTTTCAATAAAGTAAATCTCATAAAGTAACTGAAAGGAAGGCACAGATAAAGATGCTTGATACCCTGTATACATTCTTTCGGTCGATGGGATTTTACAAGCTGTTCAACGGAGATGTTGCGGTATGGAAATACCTTATCATGTACGTAATCGTCGGGGTGCTTGTTTACCTTGCGATAGTAAAACAGTTTGAACCGCTTCTTCTGCTTCCCATTGCGGTCGGAATGTTGCTTACAAACCTTCCCGGAACCGAAATGTTCCACATGGAATATTTCATAAGCAACGATCCGGAATTCGAATTCAATGTACTTAAAATACTTAATCCCTCGGGAGGCTCCGAGGCGGGACTGCTTGATCTGCTTTACCTCGGCGTAAAGCTCGGTATATATCCCTCGCTTATATTTATCGGTATCGGAGCCATGACCGACTTCACCCCCCTTATCTCCAATCCGAAATCGCTTCTGATGGGTGCGGGCGCACAGCTCGGTGTTTTTGTCGCATTTTCCGGAGCACTTATGTCGGGTGTGTTCACAATTGCCGAAGCGGCTTCGATAGGCATAATCGGAGGTGCCGACGGTCCTACCGCAATCCTCGTAACGAAAACACTTGCACCTCATCTTCTCGGAGCAATAGCGATCGCCGCCTATTCATATATGGCACTCATACCGCTGATTCAGCCTCCGATAATGAAACTTCTTACGACCGATAAGGAAAGAAGAATCAAAATGACCGCACTTCGCCCTGTTTCACAGCTTGAAAAGGTTATTTTCCCGATTCTTGTTACCGCAGTCGTCTGCTGGATTGTTCCGACAGCCGGACCGCTTATCGGCGCGCTTATGTTCGGTAACCTTCTTACCGTCTGCGGATGTACCGGAAGACTTTCGGGTGTTGTTCAGAACGGTCTGATGAACGCAATAACCGTGTTTCTCGGTATATCGGTCGGAGCAACAGCAACAGCCGAAAATTTCCTGTCCCTCCAGACACTCCTCATTATCGTTCTCGGGCTTACCGCGTTCTGTATATCCACAGCCGGCGGTCTGCTTACCGCGAAGATCATGAATGTTATCTCCGGCGGTAAGATCAACCCGCTTATCGGTTCCGCGGGCGTTTCCGCAGTGCCGATGGCGGCACGCGTTTCGCAGAAAGAAGGACAGAAGGTCGATCCGACAAACTTCCTCCTTATGCACGCAATGGGACCGAATGTCGCGGGCGTTATAGGCTCGGCGGTCGCCGCAGGCTTCCTACTTGCGCTTATTCCTCATTGACGGTCATAAAACATATCGGCGAATATCAGAAAGAGAGATCATAAAATATGGCAAAAGTAAAAATTTGTGAGACAGTCCTCCGTGACGCTCATCAGTCACTGATCGCAACCCGCATGACAACAGAGGAGATGCTTCCCATTCTTGAGCAGATGGATAAAATCGGATATTATTCGCTTGAAGCATGGGGCGGTGCAACCTTTGATGCCTGCATGCGCTTCCTTAACGAAGATCCGTGGGAC
>CALBLD010000159.1 GCA_937895775.1 uncultured Clostridia bacterium | reverse complement strand
TCACAGGGGCAAAAAAACAGGTTCGGGGAGGCACAGATCGATATTTGTAACTGTTGTTCAGGCATACACACCCCCCGAACGCCCGGTTATTATAACACCAAAGCAATGACTTTGTCAACACAATTTATGGGTTTTTCCGTGAACAAACTGCAACATTTTTACCCTTTTCGTCTTAAAATGCTCATATTCGGTGCTTTTTTTGAAAAAACTATTGACACGGAAAGCAAATGGTGATAAAATGTTTTTCGTATAAAGATCAAACGTTTTGACGGGGAGCAGTAAGGATCGGTGCATCCCACAGAGAGTATCGCGTATGCTGAGAGCGATGCGGAAAGCGGTTCCCGAAGTCGCCCCCGAACGGCGGTTACGAAGGCGCGTTTTTACGCCGTGTAGTTTCCGACGGGTTCTGCCCGTTAATGCAGGTCGTATTCACGCTTTATGCGTTTATGCGGACAAAGCGTCTGCCCACGGCAGAAATTCAGGTGGTACCGCGCCTTATCGGCGTCCTGTGTTCTTAAAGATCACGGGACGCTGTTTTTATTTTTCCCGCGCCGTCGCACTTTAGTCGGATCATTTTAAGCATATTATATAATGGAAGGAAAAAACAGTAAAAATGAAAGAACTTGAAAAACAGTATTCCCCGAAGGAGACGGAAGACCGTCTGTATTCATTCTGGAACGAAAAGGGCTACTTCACTCCCGACATAAACGACGGAAAACCCGCGTTTTCGATTGTCATTCCGCCCCCTAACGTTACCGGAAAGCTCCACATGGGACATGCTCTTGACGAAACATTGCAGGACATTCTGACACGCTTCAAGCGGATGCAGGGATACTCCACCCTCTGGCTTCCCGGCACCGACCATGCCGGCATCGCAACCCAGATAAAGGTTGAAGAAGCACTCCGCGTTAACGAAGGACTTACGAGATACGATCTCGGGCGCGACGAATTTCTGAAACGGGTATGGGCATGGAAGGAACAGTACGGCGGAAACATCATCAGACAGCTCAAAAAGCTCGGATCGTCATGCGACTGGTCGCGCCTCCGCTTCACCATGGATGACGGCTGCTGCAAAGCGGTCCGCGAGGTCTTTGTCAACCTTTACAACAAGGGACTTATCTACCGCGGAAACAGGATAATCAACTGGTGTCCGCACTGCCGCACGGCACTTTCGGACGCCGAAGTCGAATACGCCGAGCAGCCCGGACACTTCTGGCACATCCGCTATCCGATCAGCGACGGAAGCGGCTATGTCGAAATAGCGACCACCCGTCCCGAGACGCTGCTCGGAGACACTGCGGTCGCCGTAAATCCAAGCGACGAAAGGTACCGCCCGCTTATCGGAAAAACGCTCATACTTCCCCTTGTCGGCAGAGAAATCCCGGTTATCGCCGACGATTATGTTGAGCAGGACTTCGGAACCGGCTGTGTAAAGATCACACCCGCTCACGATCCGAACGACTTCCTTGTAGGTCAGCGGCACAATCTCGCACAGATAAAAATTCTCGACGACGACGCAAAGATCAACTGCCCCGGCAGCAAATATCACGGAATGGATCGTTACGAAGCAAGGCGTGCCATGGTCGCCGATCTCGAAAGCGAAGGACTGCTTGTAAAGGTTGTTCCTCATTCGCACAATGTCGGGACCTGTTACCGCTGTCACAACACGGTTGAGCCGATGACATCCGATCAGTGGTTTGTAAAGATGGCACCGCTCGCCGAGCCGGCTATCGAAGCGGTAAAGAGCGGAGAAATAAAGTTCGAACCCGAGCGTTTTGCGACCAATTACTACCGCTGGATGGAAAACGTCCACGACTGGTGCATATCGCGTCAGCTCTGGTGGGGACACCGTATTCCTGCGTTCTACTGCGACAAATGCGGCAAAATGGTCGTATCGAAGGAAGACGTTCACGTCTGCCCTGACTGCGGCGGTGCAATGCGTCAGGAGGAGGACGTTCTTGACACATGGTTCTCGTCGGCTCTCTGGCCCTTCTCGACAATGGGCTGGCCCGAACAGACCGAAACGCTGAAAAAATACTATCCGACATCGGTGCTTGTAACCGGATACGACATCATATTCTTCTGGGTTGCGCGCATGATCTTCTCGGGAATCGAACACACCGGCAAAAAGCCGTTCTCAACCGTGTTCATTCACGGACTTGTACGCGACGCGCAGGGCCGCAAGATGTCAAAATCGCTCGGAAACGGCATTGACCCGCTTGAAATCATTGACAAATACGGAGCGGACGCACTGCGTTTTGCGCTTGCGACAGGAAACGCCCCCGGAAACGACATGCGTTTCTCGGACGAAAAGATTGAGGCGGCACGCAACTTCAACAACAAGCTCTGGAACGCGGCTCGTTTCATCCTCATGAATCTTACGGTCGAAAAAGCGGAGCTTCCCGACACCGACCGTCTCGAAACCGAGGACAGGTGGATACTTTCAAAATACAACAGGCTTGTCAGCGAGGTTACGGTAAATCTTGAAAATTACGAACTGGGCGTTGCGCTCGCAAAGCTTTACGATTTCACATGGGACATCTTCTGCGACTGGTACATTGAGCTTGTCAAGCCGAGGCTGTCCTCCGGTGACGAAAATGCACAGCAGGTACTCATCCATGTTATTACCGGGATTCTGAAGATGCTTCACCCCTTCATTCCGTTCATAACAGAGGAAATCTGGCAGTCTCTGCCTCACGACGGCGAATCGATCATGATATCCGACTGGCCGAAATACAGCGACGCGCTCTGCTTTGACAGCGAAGAGGCTTCCATGGGAGCCGTAATCGATGCAATCCGTGCGATACGCAACCGCAGGCAGGAGATGAATGTCCCGCCCTCAAGAAAGGCGGCACTGACTGTTGTAACCGACCGCACCGACATCTTCAACGAAAAGAGCGAAAAATTCTTCATCAAGCTTGCATCGGCGTCGTCGATGGAGGTTGTCAGATCATACGCAAGCGACACTGCCGTACAGATAGTTACAAGCGCGGCAACCATATTCATTCCGCTTGCCGAAATTGTTGACATTGCCAAGGAAAAAGCAAGGCTTGAAGCCGAACTGAAAAAGAACGACGGAGAGATCCTGCGTCTTGTCAAAAAGCTTGACAACCCCGGATTCATTGCAAATGCTCCCGAAGCGGTAGTTGCGGGAGAAAAAGCAAAGCTTGCAAAATACAGAGAAACTGCGGGAAAGATCAAAGCCGCACTTGAAAAGATCAAGTGATAAAAACAAATAACCGAAAACCGTATCGGGTACGCCCGATACGGTTTTTTTACGAATATCATAATACTGCACTGTTTTGACAGATTTTGCGCTTTCGGTATGCTATTATTCTTACAGCAACTATTATTTACAAGATCAAGGATTTTATTTACGGAAAGGACTTGGTGAAATGAAAACAGCAGGTGTAAAATGCGAAAGCGACGGCAAGGTCATGACGGTAACAATCGACGGCGATATCGATCATCACAGCGCAAAATATATCAGAGAACAGATCGACAAAGCGATTTTTTACTGTCGTCCGAAGGAAATGATAATGGAACTCGGCGAGGTTTCGTTCATGGATTCCTCCGGGCTTGGGCTGATTCTCGGAAGATTCACGAAAATGCGTGAGCTCGGCGGGAAGCTGATACTCTCGAATCCGACGAAGCAGACCGAGAAAATACTCTCGCTTGCGGGGATCGGAAAACTTATAGAGATCATCCGCGGTGAAAAAGCTTCCGCATCCGGCAAGGCAAAAGCGTAAAACACATAAGACTTAAAAAGCAACGAAAGGAATGGAAATCACAAATGAAAAAAACGGTAATCAATCAGATGCGACTTGAATTTGTCGCCATATCCGAAAACGAATGTTTTGCAAGGCAGGTCGTTTCGGCTTTTGCCGCCGAACTTGATCCGACGCTTGAAGAGATCGCCGATCTGCGTGTAATTATTTCGGAGGCGGTAACAAACTGCATAGTGCATGCATACAAGGGCAGACCGATCGGAACGGTCGACATCGCCGTGCGATGCTATGATGACAGAACCCTGCGCATACGCATACGCGACAGGGGATGCGGAATCAGCGACATTGAACGGTGTATGGAGCCTTTATACACAACCGATCCTGACGGCGAGCGCGGAGGAATGGGATTTCCGATAATGAAATCTCTCGCAGACAAGCTGTCGGTAGTATCGCACCCGGACAAAGGCACGCTTATTACGATTACGAAAAAATTCGGCAGGCATGACGCATAATACATATTTTCGTGAGAGAATCGGGAGGGGATGCACATGCCACAGAGCAACGCCGAATTGCTCAGGCGGCTCGGTGACGGCGACGAATCGGCACTTGAGTCCATAATCGAACAAAACATGGGACTTGTACGGACGGTCGCCAAAAGATTTGCCGATCGCGGAACCGAATTTGACGATCTTATGCAGATAGGCACCATCGGTCTCATGCGTGCGGCAAGATCGTTTGATTTTTCGTTCGGATGCATGTTTTCGACATACGCCGTTCCTCTTATCATCGGCGAAATAAGACGCTTTCTGCGTGACGACGGTCTTATAAAGGTAAGCCGTTCGGTAAAGACCGAAGGTGCCTTCATTATGCGAAAAAAAGAAGAATTCACAACAAAAAACGGGCGCGAGCCGACAATATCGGAACTTGCGTGCGAATGTTCGATAAGCAGTGAAGAAGTAATGCTGACAATGGAAGCAATAAGTCCGGTTCACTCGCTTTCAGAGCGTGTCGGCTCGTCGGAGGACGGCTGCACTCTCGAAAACTTCATCGGCGACCGCGAAAACCCGATTGAAAGTCTGACCGACAGACTTGCGCTCAGGCAGGCGATTTCAAAGCTTTCCCCATGCAGGCAGCAGATCGTGAATCTGCGCTACTTCCGAAACATGTCACAGCAACAAACCGGCGAGGTTCTCGGACTTACACAGGTCAAGGTATCCAGAGAAGAAAAGAAAATTCTCGAAGAACTGCGGAAATCACTGTAAACGGGCAGATATTGACGGATTTTTCTGCTTTTTCTATTGACAAAGCGGCTTTTTTTATGTATAATGATCGATGCAACACTTTCGACTGTTATTACGGAGGAAACATATGCAGATCGACATCCGGACCGTTATAGGCGCTGACAATTCAGAGCTTGAATTTGAATACGACACGCCGTCACCCGAAGCTCTTCCGGACGTCCGGTTCGACGAGAATATGCACATTTCCGGAAAAGTCTGCAACAGAGCGGGCTACATGACCGTCAGTGCAACCGTAAAGCTTCCCTACTCCACTCACTGTGCACGCTGTTTCAAAGAAATATCGGGTGTTTATACATTTGACTTTGAAAAGCCGATAGCCGCAAAGGGAATTCTTTCGGACGAAGACACCGACGATTATCTCCTGATTGAAAAATCATCAATAGACCCGGATCCCGCCATTCGCGAAGCGATTCTCCTTGATTTTCCGATGATCTTCCTTTGCAGGGACGATTGCAGGGGACTGTGTGCAAAATGCGGTGCCGATCTCAACGACGGAGACTGTGGTTGTCCGAAAAAAGAGATCGATCCGAGGCTTGCAATTTTGGGTAAACTACTTGACAAATAAAAAAAAGTGTTGTATAATGTGATTTAGGTATGTAACAGGTTTATAGGAGGTGTACATTCATGGCAGTACCAAAGAGAAAAGTATCAAAAGCAAGACGCGACAAGAGACGCTCCAGCGTTTGGAAGCTTGAGGCTCCCCAGATACAGAAATGCCCGAAGTGCGGTGAATATGTTCTCGCTCACAGAGTTTGCAAGAACTGCGGAACCTACAACGGCAAAGAAATTTTGAAGGTTGAAGCTTGATTCTCAACTGATTACAGTTTAATGAAGCGTTTTTGGGGCGTGTTTCCTTCAGTGAACACGCCCCGATTTGCTACCCGACAAAATCAGCAAAAAGGCGGTTTCCAATGGTCACAGTCAAATCGGTAGATGCGGGATCGCTTGCCGAAAAAGCGGGCATCCTTGCGGGCGATATAATTATATCGATAAATCAAAACGACATCCGCGATGTCCTTGATTACAGATATTACATAACCGAAAAAAAGATCACGCTCCTCATACACCGCGGTCCCGAACTTTTTCCTGTTGAAATAAAAAAAGGCGAATACGACGATATAGGTCTTGAGTTCGAGACTTTTCTCATGGACAAGAAGCAGACCTGCCGCAACAAGTGCATATTCTGCTTTATCGATCAGAATCCGAGAGGCATGCGTGACACCATATATTTCAAGGATGACGATTCCCGTCTGTCATTTCTGATGGGCAATTACATCACGCTGACAAACATGTCGGACGAAGACATCGACCGCATTATCAAAATGAAAATGTCGCCGATAAACATATCGGTACACACCACCGATCCCGAACTCAGATGCAAAATGCTGAACAACCGTTTTGCGGGAAAGGTTCTATCATACATCAGACGACTCGTCGAGGGAGGAATCACGGTAAACGCGCAGATCGTACTCTGCAAGGGAGTAAACGACGGCGATTCCCTCATAAAAACACTGAGTGATCTCGGGTCGCTTTACCCGGGGATCGGCAGCATTGCGGTCGTTCCTGCGGGAATTACGGCGCACCGCAAAGGGCTTTATCCGCTTGAGCCGTTGTCCGCCGAAGACGCGGGCAAGACGATCGATATAATAAATTCGTTCGGGGACAGATTTGCAAAAGAGTACGGCGTCAGGCTCTGCTATCCGTCGGATGAATTTTTTCTTACCGCCGGACGTCCCATGCCGGACGAGGATTATTACGACGGTTATCCGCAGATAGAAAACGGAGTCGGGATGATAAGATCGATGCAGGGTGAATTTGACATTGCACTCGGTCAGACCGACGAACCGATCTGCAAAAAGCCTTTCTGCTTTTCGGTTGCGACGGGAGATGCCGCATACAGCTTCATCGATTCGATAACCGAACGTCTGTGCAAAACATTTCCCGACACACTGCACGGAAAAACCTACTGCATCAAAAAT
>CALBLD010000158.1 GCA_937895775.1 uncultured Clostridia bacterium | reverse complement strand
TGTCGGGTTGCGTTTTTAAAGCGTCCATCCGCGGTCATGTTGGCTGTAAAGCGTCCATATCAGCCTGCGCCCGCCGTTATCTTCATAGTCAACCGAGCAATCGGTTATATTGCACCCGGCGGCTGTCGTGAAAAATATGTCAAGCGATCCGCTGAAAGTCGTTATACCGATGCGGCAACGTGTGTCCTCCGACCGGTCAAACATCAGGCGTGCGCCGAGGCTGTTTGACTGAACGGTTGACATTTCGCCTATTCTTACCGAGCTTACACTTACATCAAGTGCCTGAAGTATTCCCGATGTTACGGTCGCAGACGTTGCGGCAGACGCACCCGATGCACTCTTTTCTTCTGCAGCATCATTCTGTCCGCTCAGGCATATAATCGGCTCAGTCGGATCAAGCCCGTCCGCCGTCACCGGAAGTACGATCAAAAAGCAGAGAAAAAGCATCAGAACCGCAAGAGTGGTATTCAACATAAGTTTCTTTACATTCTTCATATCGGGCATCCTCCTTCCGCTTTTTCGGGCAGATTTCTTCATGTAGACTTCTACGCTTTTATTTTAACACATTATTAACTAAATGTCAACAATATTTACGCAATTTAATAAAAAATTTTCATACACGTCCAATTGTTAAATTTTGTTATACTTTTCTTATTTTGATTGACATTCGGCGAGTTATATACTATAATCAAATCGGATCCCGGAAAACATCCGGGTCGTATACCGGAAAGGAACAGGAACGAAATGAAAAAACTGAAGCTGCTTGCACTGATAATGATAATCCCGATACTGCTGATATCCTGCGCTGTTGTACCCGGCGGGAATACCGACTCGGGGATTACCACAATCCCGACTTCGACGACCCGCAGAGCCGAAACGACAGCCGCATCGACAACAACCGTAACCACTGCCGTCACGACCGTACCCGAGACGCCCGAACCGACTGTTCCCGATCCGGTCGAGATCACGCTTCTTGCGGTAGGCGACAATCTGATTCACGGTCCGCTGATAAAATGCGGACAGAACGCCGGGTTCGACACGCTTTACAAAGAGCTTGCCCCGATGATTTCCGCCGCCGATCTTGCCATAATCAATCAGGAAACGATATTCACCTACAACGAAAAGAACTATTCGGGCTATCCGCGCTTCGGCTCGCCGACCGCCGTCGGAGAAGCCGCGCTCAAGGCGGGATTTGATGTTTTTTCGACTGCTACAAATCATACTGCCGACCAGGGAGAACAAGCCATATTCGACACTCTCGATTTCTGGTCAAAGCATCCGGAAGGAACCGCGCTCGGCATATACAAGGGTACGCTGAAATGCGGGCAGGAAGAATCGGACACTCACACACATACCGCGAAATGCTACAAAAAAGGTGCGGACAGCGATGAGATCCCGGTAATCACGGTCAAGGGCGTGAGGATCGCATTCCTTAATTACACATACGGCATGAACAGAAGTCTCACAAACTGGTGGATGGTCGATGTCATGCAGAACAACGACGCCTCGAAGACAGCCATTGCGGAGAGAATCGAAAAGGCAAAGGAAATCAGCGATTTTGTCGTGATGTGTGCGCACTGGGGAGCCGAATATGTCAACACACCGACCGCATCGGAGGTCATGTGGGCGCAGTTTTTTGCCGACTGCGGCGTTGATCTTGTAATCGGAACACATCCGCATGTCGTCCAGCCGGTAATGGAGGTCGAAGGCAAAAACGGCAACAAAACGGTCGTATACTATTCGCTCGGCAACTTTGTCCACAACCAGAACGATTTCGCCCCCAACGTCGGCGGGCTTGCGAACATCACCCTTATTTCGGACGAAAACGGAGTCAGAATCAAGGAATACAACATGGTCGGTACCATGGTTGACTGCTACAAAAACGAAGACGGAGTACAGTGCTACACCGCTTGTCTTATCTCCGAAATGACCCCCGAGCGTCTGAAAAAACATGTAAAGTTCAGCAAAAAAACGGTAGAGGATTTTGAAAACGAATTCCTGAAGGCATCGACATCCTATCCGAAAACCGCAAAAGAAGCCGCCTGACGGTGAAAGGAGTTCATTTCCGATGAACAAAATCAACAATGCGGACAGCATCAGCCCGTCCGCCGTATACTCGGTCATGCAGAAGCGGACCGTCAGCGATCACATTGAAAAGCATTTCGGCAGGATAAGCGAAATTCACAGGGAATACATTTCCCCGTTTGTTCATATTGATATTGCGGTCATTCCGCCGGATATTCACAGAAATTTTTACACGCTTGTCACGATCGGATGCGGCGCATTGCGGATGAAGGGTCCGAAGGAACTTAAAAAGAACAAACTTGACAGATTTGAGCTTCTCATGATGCTCCCGCCCGACTGGAAAATAAACAACAGAGAGGAAAAATGGTTCTGGCCGTTTCATGTTCTGCGGTCTGCCGGCAGGATTCCCGCAATCTACGACAGTTGGCTCTGCTTCGGACACACGGTAGACAACGGCGAACCCTTTGCCGGCAACACAAAGCTGTGCGCAACCCTGCTCACCCTTCCCTACGGGGACTACTTTACGACCGCAGACGGCAGTGTCTCGGTCTGTCCTCTTTCCGAAAAGGAAGATGTGAATTTCTACAATGTTACTCCGATCTACCGTGACGAGGCAATGTTCATCAAGGAAAACGGATCGGGAAAGTTTATGGAGCGTTTCCGTTTCATACCTCCCGTGCTTGACATAAAACGCGGACATGTGTGCGGACTCTCCTGCAAATACGATTTCTCGGACGTGATCGATTCGACTCTTACCCATGCTCCGAAAATACGCGACAAGCTGCTCCGCGTTCCCGAGGAATCCGCGGCAAATCACATAGTGATCTTCATTCTATGGTGCATAAAGCACAACATGCTCGACGACGGCTTTTTTGCCTCCTGCGACGACCCGGGAAGACTGTCCGGCGATCTGATATATCTCAGAGACTATTTTATAAACAGTCTTGACGGAATGTTTCTCGCCTCGCATCTTACGGAGGAAGCACTCGGGTTTGTTCTTTACTATTACAATTTCAACGAGGATCGCTATCCTTCCGACGTTGACCGCTGTGCGAATGAATTTTTCGGCGATCAGAAGTACAATTCACCCGAGTTCTGCAACGAAGGTTATCTGTTTGCCCCGTTTGACACCGAATACGCCGGGCGCATTTTTGAATATATAGACAAAGCATACGAAAGCTACACCGCCGTCTGAATTATCCGCCGATGCACTGTCAACAATAGTATTGACGCAAAAATCCCGCGCAGAACCGCCGGGATTTTTTCGAAAAATATCGCAATCATTTGATTGTATAAAAAAATCAAAAAAATATTTCAAAAACTATTGCAATTTGATTCGATCTGTGCTAAAATATCGCATACAGAAATCGGGGAGTCCCCCGTTGAAAGGAATTGATAACATATGTTACCTCACACAGCCGACACAGCCGAGCTGCTGAAGTCACTCGAAACCGACGGCAAGAACGGTCTTGATCCGAAAAAACTTGAAGAATTACGGCAGAAATACGGTCCGAACCGCCTGCGCGAAAAGAAAAGAAAGTCGATGTTTTCAAGATTCATCGATCAGTTCAAGGATGTAATGATACTGATTCTGATCGCCGCGGCTGTAATATCATTTACGGTAGCCTGCGTTGAAGTCGATCCGAAGGGATTCATCGAGCCGTTGCTCATTCTCGCAATCGTCATTGTAAATGCAATAATAGGTATGCTCCAGGAAAGCAAGGCGGAAAAAGCACTTGAAGCACTCAAAAATCTGTCCGCTCCTCATGCGCGGGTCATACGCGGCGGAATCGAAGCGGTTATTGACGCTTCCGATCTGCTTCCCGGCGACCTTATCAGGCTTGAGGCGGGAGATTTCATCCCCGCCGACGCACGGCTGATTGCCACATCGGCACTCAAATGCGAGGAATCGGCACTTACCGGCGAATCAGTCCCGAGTGAAAAGGATGCTTCTGCCGACGTCGAAGAGAACGCACCGCTCGGCGACAGAACAAACATGGTATTCTCCGGCTGTTCGGTAAGCTACGGCAGCGGTCTTGCCGTCGTTTGCGCAACCGGCATGAACACCGAAATGGGCAAGATCGCAGGACTTCTCGAATCTGCCGACGACGGTCCGACCCCGCTCCAGCAGAAGCTCGCGTCTATGGGAAAATATCTCGGGTTCGTCGCGCTCGTCGCATGTGCGGTGATCTTTATAATCGGTCTTGCAAGCGGCATCAACGCGATTGAAATATTCATGACAGCCGTATCGCTTGCGGTATCCGCCATACCCGAGGGACTTCCCGCAATAGTTACCATCGTTCTTTCGATCGGCGTACAGCGTCTGGTGAAGAAAAATGCGATCATCCGCAGGCTCCCGGCAGTGGAAACGCTCGGTTCCGCATCGGTTATCTGCTCGGACAAAACCGGAACGCTCACCCAGAACCGCATGACGCTTGTCAAGGCATACACCCCGGGGGAGCGTCTCTGCGACATCGGAGCCGGCAAGGTAACCGACAAATCGGCAACCGAAAAACTTCTTATGTACGGCATGCTCTGCTGTGACGGAACCGTAGTATACAACGAAAACGGCAAAGAGGAGCACATCGGCGATCCCACCGAAACCGCCATTGTTGCCGCTGCGCACACAGCGGGAATAGATATCGAAAAGGCAAAAGCCGAACATCCGAGGCTGTTTTCACTGCCCTTTGACTCCGACCGGAAACTGATGAGCGTTGTCTGCGAAGCGGAGGGCAAAAAGATTCTGATCGTCAAAGGCGCGTTTGACGTTATGCTCTCGCGCTGTGTCGGCAGCGAAGCGGCGGACGCCGCCCGCTACTGTGATGAAATGAGCAGATCGGCACTGCGTGTTCTTGCGGTCGCATACAAGGAAATCGACGCCATACCGTCGGATCAGAAACCGGAGGAGCTTGAAAACGGGCTGACCTTCATGGGACTTGTCGGCATGATTGACCCGCCGCGTCCCGAAGCCAAAGCCGCGGTTGCGGTCTGCCGCCGCGCGGGAATCAAACCTGTAATGATAACAGGCGACCATGTAATAACCGCGTCGGCGATCGCCGCCGAACTCGGAATACTCGAAAAAGGAGACCTTGCCATAACCGGTGCCGAGCTTGATGCAATGACCGACTCCGAGCTTGACGGAAAGATCGACAAAATATCGGTTTATGCGAGAGTTTCGCCCGAAAACAAGATCCGCATAGTCCGCGCATGGCAGCGCAGAGGTCAGGTCGTATCCATGACCGGCGACGGCGTAAACGACGCGCCTGCGCTCAAAGCGGCTGACATAGGGTGCGCAATGGGAATCACAGGCACAGACGTTGCAAAGGGTGCCGCCGACATGACGCTGACCGACGACAACTTTGCCACGATTGTTGATGCTGTAAGAGAAGGTCGCGGTATATACGCAAACATCAAAAAGGTTGTCGGATTTCTGCTCGGCACCAACATCGGCGAAGTAATTACGGTTTTCGTCGCAATGCTCCTCTGGCACAAAACTCCGCTGCTTTCGATGCAGCTCCTCTGGATAAACCTCGTAACAGACGGCTTACCTGCGGTTGCACTCGGAATGGAAGCGGTCGAATCGGATGTCATGAATTCGAAACCCAAGCCGAAAAACGAAGGCATATTTGCCCACGGATTCGGTTTGCGCATCATCCTTCAGGGAGTGATGTTCGGTGCGCTTTCTCTCGCGGCATATGCGATCGGCGAAAGAATGACCGGCAGCGAAAACGGCGGTCAGACGCTTGCTTTTATGGTTCTCGCACTTTCCCAGATCATCCAGAGCTACAACATGCGTTCGGAACATTCGCTTTTCAGAATCGGATTCTTCGGAAACAGAATGCTGAACAAAGCCGCGGCTGTCTCGATTGCCCTGATGGCGGTTGTGCTTTTTACTCCGGTATCCTCTCTGTTCGGACTGATTGTGCTTCCGTGGTACCTCTATCTTATCGGACTCGGACTGATTACGCTTCCGTTTATCGTGATGGAAATATCGAAAGCCGTCGGACTTATAAAGCATCATCACTGATGCATGCAATCCGCCCGCAATTTTTGCGGGCGGATTTTTTCACCCCTTGATTTCCGAGCAAAAAAGGAGTATAATTGAAAAAAACGCAAAGTGGTGATCTTATGTACAACAAACGGATGTATTCGCTGGGAAATTCCGGTTCGGTAATACGCGAAATATTCGAATACGGCAGAAAACGTCGGGCGGAGATCGGCGACGACAAGGTGTTTGATTTTTCGCTGGGCAACCCGTCGGTTCCCGCACCCGATGAAATAAACAAGTCAATAAAGGAAATTGTCGATTCTTCCGACCCGACAGTGCTTCACGGCTACACGACCGCAAGGGGAGACATCGATGCGAGAGCGGCAATCGCCGACGATCTGAACCGACGCTTCCATACCGATTTCGGTCCGGGCGAACTGTTTCTGACCATGGGTGCCGCCGCATCGCTGTCTGCGGTTCTGCACGGATTGTGCGAGCCGGGCGACGAATTTATCGTCATTTCTCCGTTTTTTCCCGAATACAGGGTCTTTATCGAATCGGCGGGCGGAAAACTTGTCGATGTCCCCGCCGACCGCGCAAACTCGTTTGCTCCCGACATACGCGCGATCGACAATGCAATAAACGGACACACGAAGGCTGTAATTATAAACTCTCCGAATAACC
>CALBLD010000157.1 GCA_937895775.1 uncultured Clostridia bacterium | reverse complement strand
AAGTATGCGGTCTCAACTACAGCACGCTTATGCACGGTCTGAAGCTCGCAGGTATCGATCTCAACAGAAAGATGCTTGCAGAGCTTGCGGTAAACGACAAGGAAGCATTCGCAACACTTGCGGAAAAAGCAAAAGCCGCACTTTAATATAGAACAAAAACCCGCACGCGCGGGTTTTTGTTGTTGGAACGGCGATTTTTTACATCAGATCGGAGATAATTATGGAAACGATAACCTCACGAAGCAATCGGACGATTATTGAATGTTTAAAACTCAGAGATAAAAAAAGCCGTGACCGTACCGGATTGTTTTATTTTGAAGGGATAAAGCTGTTCAGAGAAGCGGTTGACTGTGGTTTGCCGCTGAAATATGTCTTTTTTACCGACGGTTGCAAAGATCTGATATGCGGATTACCAGCCGAAGCAGAAGCGTTTGAAGTAACCGATTCGGTATATGAAAAGCTGTCGGACGAAAAATCTCCGCAAGGTATATTTTGTGTTGCCGAACATATTGACAAATTGCATAAATATGCTACAATATATAATAATGTTGATTTATCGAAAAAAAATTTTGGAAGCGGTTATTTTATCGTAAACTCGGTACGCGACCCGGGCAACCTCGGAACCATCCTGCGCACCGCTCTCGCAATGGGTATTGATTCGGTAATAATGTCCGATGACTGCGCCGATATATACAATCCAAAAACGGTCAGAGCCGGAATGGGAGCAGTTTTCAAGCAGCCGACTGTTCGGGTAAAGGATATAAACGACTACTCTTCTTTCATGTCAGACGACGGATATAAAATATACGCTGCCGTTCTGGACGACAATTCGATTTCGGTATACGATGTGAAAAGAAGCGGCAAAGGTGTCTGCTTTGCAGTCGGCAACGAAGGTCACGGTCTGCCGGAGTCATTTGTTGAAGCATGTTCGGGAAATGTAAAAATCCCAATGGAAGACAACTGTGAATCAATGAATGCAGCGGTTGCCGCATCAATACTGATGTGGGAACAGCGCAAAATCAACAGAAACATCTGATCGTCATTTTTAAGAGAGGTGTCCGCATGTCTGATCTGAAATATTGGGTCTGGCTGAGTCTTTCCGTCAGCCCGGGTTCACGTGCCGGTGACATTCTGCTGCCGGCATTTGATTACGATGCCGAGAAAGTTTATAACGCAAGTGTAGATGATTACAGCAAAATTGACAGCATAGATAAAGCACTTGTCGAACGCCTTAGCGACAAAGACATGTCGGAAACAGACGAAATCATCGACTACTGTCACCTGAACAATATCGGAATATTGCCGTACGACAGCGCATATTATCCGTCGCGTCTAAGAAGAATCGAGCGTGCTCCGATACTTCTCTACTATCGCGGAAAGCTAATAGATATTGATGACAACGTCGGAATAGCTGCTGTCGGAACGAGACGGTTTACCGATTACGGCAGGAGAGAAGCATATAAAATCTGCCGCGATCTTGCAATCGGCGGTGCAATAGTCATAAGCGGAATGGCACGCGGAATCGACAGTATATGTCATCGCGCGGCACTGGATGTCAATGCGCACACGATAGCGGTACTCGGATGCGGAATCAACAAAGTCTATCCTCCCGAAAACGAGAATCTAATGGACGAGATAATCAAAAAAGGCACAGTTTTTTCAGAGTTCAGACCGTTTACCGACCCGATCGGGACAAACTTTCCGATAAGAAACAGGATAATAAGCGGTTTGTCTCTCGGTACACTTGTTGTTGAAGCGGATCTGAAAAGCGGGGCTATGATAACGGCAAGATATGCTCTGAAACAGGGACGCGACATATTTGCGGTACCCGGAAAGATCGGCGATGCAAACAGTCTCGGAACCAATGAACTTATTCAGAAGGGTGCAAAAATGGTTCAGTCCGGAGTGGATATTCTCGGTGAATATGAATTTTTCTATCCGCACAGAATATCAATCGACAAGCTTCCGCGTTTTTCCAAATTCAAACTTAACCCATTGAACAGGAACAAATCCGAAAAGAACAAGGCAAAAGCAGCAACCGCAGAACCCGTGCCGGCTAAAACAAAGGAAACCGAAAAGCCGGAGTATGTTGCCGAAAACGATTATACAAGTTATAATTTATCTGATGAGGCGACCGAAATACTGTTGTCAATGCCTCTCGGTTCCGCACTTACGGGCGATGAATTGTCAAGGGGTAAATTCAGCACTTCCGTAATACTCAGCAATATGACAAGACTCGAAATAAAAGGTCTTGTAAGAAAGTTACCCGGCGGTAAATTTATAAGACTTAAATAAATACAAATACAATCTGAAAGGAATAAAACATTGTCTATTCTTGTAATCATGGAATCCCCTTCGAAAGCCAACACAGTACAGGGCTATCTCGGATCGGGATACAAAGTCGTTGCATCGGTCGGACATGTACGTGACCTCGCAAAAAGCACTCTCTCGGTTGATATAGAAAACAATTTTGAGCCGCACTATATAAATATTCGCGGAAAAAGCGACGTAATCAACGATCTGAAAAAAAGATATAAATCCGCAACAAAAACCTATCTTGCAACCGATGCCGATCGCGAAGGCGAAGCGATATCCTGGCATCTGGCAACGGTTCTCGGTATTCCGATCGAAGAAACAAAAAGAATAACATTTAATGAAGTAACAAAATCGGCAGTAAAAAATGCGATCAAACAGCCGCGTACTATTGATATGAATCTTGTCAATTCCCAGCAGGCACGCAGGATTCTCGACAGAATTGTCGGCTACAAGCTCTCTCCGTTCCTTTGGTCAAAAGTGAGAAGCGGACTGTCTGCCGGTCGCGTGCAGTCGGTCGCCACAAGAATCATTGTAGACCGCGAACGTGAGATAGCGAATTTTGTTCCGGAAGAATACTGGACGATAATCGCCGATCATCTGTCAATCGACGGAAATGAATTCAAATCCAAATTTTACGGAACAACAACCGAAAAAATCAAACTTCACTCAAAAGATGATACCGACAAAGTTGTCAAAGCGATAGAAGGCAAGGATTTTGTTGTATCATCAGTTAAGAAATCGGTAAAAAGAAGAAACCCTCTTCCGCCGTTTACCACATCCACATTGCAGCAGGACGCATCGAGAAAGCTCAATCTGCGCACCGACAGGACAATGCGTATTGCACAGGAGCTGTACGAAGGTGTCAATATCGGAGCGGAAAACGGAGGAACGCAGGGTCTTATCACATATATGCGTACCGATTCAATCCGCGTGTCGTCCGAAGCCCGTGAATCGGCTCGGGAATATATAAAGAAAGTATACGGTGACGCATACTGCCCCGAGACTCCAAGGACATATAAGACAAAGTCGGATGCGCAGGATGCACATGAGGCTATCAGACCTTCAAACATGGACTATACCCCTGAGCTTTTGAAAAAGCACCTCTCATCAGACCAATACAAACTCTATAAGCTTATATGGGATCGTTTTGTTTCAAGTCAGATGTCATCTGCGGTATATGATACGGTAAGTGTAGAAATAACATGCGGCGGATATCTGTTCAAAACAAACGGTTCAAGCATCAGATTCAACGGTTATCTTTCGGTTTATGATGATATAACCGACAACACCTCGCCCGACGATGATATAGTGACCAAGCTTCCGCCGTTGAATGAAGGCGATCTGCTTGTAACGAAAGCAGTAATACCGCAACAGCACTTCACTGCTCCTCCCGCACGTTTTACCGAAGCGTCTTTTGTCAAATTTCTTGAAGACAAAGGCATCGGACGTCCTTCCACCTATGCAACCATTGTTTCAACAATTATTTCAAGAGGATATGTGCTGAGAGACGGAAAGACGCTTGCTCCGACAGAGCTTGGCGAAACCACCACAGATATAATGATAGAAAATTTCCCCGAAATTGTTGACTGTCGTTTTACGGCAAAAATGGAAAACGATCTTGATTCGATCTCGGACGGAAATGTCAGCATGACCGATGTTTTGGGAAAATTCTATGACAGGTTCAAGGTGGATCTTGAAAAAGCCGAATCGAATGTCTCGAAGAAAGAGCTGAATCTCCCGGTCGTGGAAACAGACATGATCTGCGACAAATGCGGAGCAAAGATGATCGTAAAATCGGGACGCTTCGGCAAATTTGCCGCTTGTCCGAATTATCCGACATGCAAAAATACCAAACCTCTCATATCACCCGACGAAAAAGCCAAAAACAAGAAACAGCTTCCTGCCGACGGTGAGAAACGCATCTGCGACAAATGCGGTGCCGAAATGGTACTTCGCAGCGGAAGATACGGGAATTTTTATGCCTGCTCACGCTACCCCGAATGTAAAAACACGATAAAAGTACAGAACGAAATCGGTGTCAACTGCCCTCTTTGCGGCAGTCCGATTATCAGCAAAAGCGCACATGGGCGCACTGTTTTCTACAGCTGTTCTTCCTATCCGAAGTGCAATTTTTCGTCATGGGATAAACCGACATCCGAAAAATGCCCCGAATGCGGTTCTATGCTGTATGTAAAAAAAGGAAAGCCCCTTCTTATCTGCAAAAAAGAAGGCTGCGGATACACAAAGGACATAGTTGACGAAGTTTCGTCGGACGATAATACTGATCAATGAAAAACAAAATCAATGTTTTCGGTGCCGGTCTCGCCGGAGCCGAAGCCGCATGGCAGGCAGCACGATTCGGCGTGTCGGTTGACTTATACGAAATGAAACCGAAAAAACACACTCCCGCACATCACAGCGAG
>CALBLD010000156.1 GCA_937895775.1 uncultured Clostridia bacterium | reverse complement strand
CAAGATCGGGGAGAATAGCCGACACCTCTTCGTCGTTCATTCCCGCAAGCTCGGAGGATTCCATGACCATGCCCCTCTTGTATGCGCCTAATATCCCGCATCTTTCGGCTATTGCCGCTGCGGTATCCTTATGGTCACCGGTGAGCATTACGACATGTATGCCGGCGCGGCGCATTGTTTCAACCGATTTTTTTGCATCATGTCTTATTTCGTCGCGTATGACCGCAAGCGCAACAAGCACCAGTCCGCCGACCGAATCCTTATCCGGCATCTTTTCCCCGACGGCAAGTGCAATAACGCGATAGGAAGCTGCCGCAAGCGAACGGAGTTTTTGCGGCAGTCTTCCGTCGGGACGGCAATTATGGATTTTTCCGTCGGAATCCATATAGCCGACGACATTCGGAAGCAAAAGCTCCGGAGCACCCTTGACAAGAACCGAGCAGACATCGCCGTCCGCAATCTCCGCCGCCGCGTACTTCATACGGCTGTCGAAAGGTACCACAGACTTTACATCCGCATGCAGGCTCTCATAAAATCCCTTTTCCCCGGCAAAGGCGGCAAGCGCACGGTCGGTGGGATTGCCGCCGATGATCTTTCCGCGATCATATCTGCACTCACTGTTGCAGAACGCCTGCTCGGCAATAATATGCCGCAGACCCTGCGTCTTTGCAAACGAGTTTATCTCGGTCATATCTCCGAGTATTATCGATGTTACCGTCTGATTTCCCGTAGTCAGTGTTCCCGTTTTATCGGTAAACATTATATTCATGCTTCCCGCCGTTTCTATCCCGACAAGTTTTCTGACCATAATATTGTCGGAAAGCATCCGCTTCATATTCGCCGAAAGAACGACCGTTATCATCATCGGTAGTCCCTCGGGATAAACCTATTTAGTATAACCAATATAATGCACAACAAGCCTGCCTCTTGTACAGAAACAGGCTTGTTTTTTGTTTATTCGGGGATGCTTCGGTGCTTTATCTTCCCGCTATATGCAGTTCTGCCTTCAATGCATTTTGCAGTACGGCGGAAAAATTCACGCCCGCGCGCTCGGCTTCTTCATTAAGCCATGACGGGATTGTGACATTCTTCCGCACTGCGCGCATTTCGTTTTTTCTTCTGTACTCGTCAAAATCAACATCGACGAGCGTCACGATTTCGTCTGCTTCTTTTTTGACCGAAGCTATGTCCGAAGGCGCGGGCAATGTTTTCCCGTCATCTTCCATATCAATGCCCATCAAGCCGATAGCATCTCTTGCCATCTCCATAGCATCAGTCAGATCTTCACCTTGCGTGTTGATTTCAAAATCGGGAATATACACTGTATAGCCCTTTTTCTCGGGTATAAGCAAAATCGGATACACGTTCTTCATAATATGATTACCTCCGTTAAAATATATTAAGCTCGGGCGACATGGACTCATTTGAGTCCATGTCTTTTTATTATTGCCCTTGCGAGATGTTCTTTTAATTCTCTGTGTCTCGGGACCGGTTCGCTATCTTTTCCGTTGGTGTAAATATCATGCTCGCCTCCGTTTCTCTTTAAATACCAACCGTTTTTTTCAAGTAGCTTTATGAGTTCCGCTCTTTTCGTTTGTATCATCTCCTATCTGTCTATATTATACACATTTTATGCGTATTTGTCAAGAGGTTTTGCAAAAAAATCTGATTTTTTCAAAAAAAATTATCCGCCGGGGTGTCCCGGCGGATTTGCTTTTTTATTCGTCGTCCACTTCGGGCAGACCTGCGACCGAGGTCAGCAATGACAGCACGCCCGCAAGTGCGGATGCCGATGCGACCGCGATCCAGTTGACCTCTCCGATGACCGCCGCCGTTCCGATCGTTGCGACTGCAGTCTGTGCGACCGTTTTCAGCGCACGTATGCCCGCCGCCTTTATCCATTTTCCGAAATTCTTTTTCATCTCATTTCACCCCCAGCATTTTCTTCCATGTGTTGATTCCGGCCTCTCCGTCGGCGGCAAGATCGTTTGCTTTTTGGTATGCGATTATCGCCGCCCTTGTGTCCTTGCCGCACTTGCCGTCAACCGTTACACGGACAACTTTCTGCACGATCTTCGTCAGATTTTTGTGCGTGTAAAAGAGCCTGCGCTTTACGATCGCACGCTTTGCGACACTTTCGCACTCGCTTCCCCATATCCCGTCCGCGCCGTATTTCGGAAAGGCGAATCCGTCGGCGATCGCCGCTTTCTGCCACTCCATGACGGTCGGGCGGTAGTTTGTCTGATATTCGACCCACGGAAGCCGTCCGTGCTTTTTCCAATCACGACGATGATATCCGGGGATATCACAATTACATGCCGTGATCTGCACCTTGTTTTCCCATGCGGGCGAACACTCGACCGCAAGCCCGCCGCCGATGTATATGCCGCAGTGTCCGGGCATGTACAGCATTTCCCCGGGGATCATCGTGTCGAGGTCAAAGCGTGTCGATACCGCATCGCACTTTGCGATCATTGCGCTCTCGCCTATGTCCGGCACGCCGTTTGATGCGTAGCCTGCCCCGCCGTAGATTGCGGTCCCGTTGCCGCACCACCCCCACAGCAATCCTTTTATAAGACAGACGCAGTCAAAGCCGAACGTGTCTGCGGGCGCGCTCTCGATCAGATTTCTGCGGTCTGCACGGCGATTGTATGCGCAGTTGTCCGAATACCTCTGCTTGTTTCGCTCGTTCATCGGCGCACCGAAACAGCCCTTGATGTAAAGCGTTCTGTACTTTGTCGCGGCATCCTTCGCCCTTGCCGCAAGCTCGATGTTTGTCATTACTTTCGTCATGTGATTATCTCCCATTTCTTTATTTCATCGTGAATTTTATCCACGAATGAGTTTCCCTTAAGAGCCTTGTACGCCTCGTACAGGTAGGCAAAATTCTCGTACTCGTACTGTCTGATTTTCTTGTCGTCCTTGTTGTGATAATATATCCGGAGCATTTCCGAGCGGAGCTGACATTTCTGCCCCGCCGTGATCTTCCTGATCCAGACGATTATCGGAATCAAGGCACCGACAATCACAGCGATCTCGCCCGTGAATGTCGCCACCGTCGCTATCATATCCATGTCAATGCTCCTTAACTGCCCGATTTCGCCGTGCCGATGCCGTACAGCGAACGCATGACCACGCTCACGCCGCCGAAATTTTCGGCAGATGCGGACAGTGTGTAACTGTCGGTGCCTTCGGTCATCGTGATCTGTATAAACGGGGTTGCACCCTGCGAAGAGCCGTTGTCTCCCGTATCGGCAAGGCTTGTCGGCGCAAGCACACGGAAAGTGTAATTGTATGCCGACGATTCGGAAAAGGCATCAAGCGGGATCGTTGCCGTCCACGGATTAGAGCCTGCCGAGTAACCCACACTGCCGTATACGACGACAACGCCGTTGTTCGCCGTGACAAAGGATTTCGGCACATTTTTTGTCGTTGTGTAAAAGGTGTTTACTCCCCCGCCCGAAGATACTCCCGCGATCGCATCGTCAACATATTTCTTGTTTGTCGGGTGCCACTCGCCTGTCGGCGTATGCACGACAAAAAAGCCGTTACTGTCACGGTAAACAAGAGTATTAGGGTCGTCGCTTCTGGTGTACTTGATAAATTGCTCCTGCCCGTCCTTCATGCCGTAAACCCCGGATTCGCCCGATCCTGTCGGCTGGCATGAGACTTTCCCGTCAAGTGCCGCCTTGACGACCTTGTTCTGCACCGGATTCTCGGATGTGTCCGAGAGTGCGCTGTCAACGGCAACCGACCCGCCCGATGCGGCGACGGCATCGTCAACATACTTTTTGGTCGCCGCCTGATTGTCTGATGTCGGTGCGCCTATGCTGAAATTGCCGTCCGTGCCTCTGAACGGCAGTGTGTCTGCGGCGAATGTGTCGGTTGTCGCCGCCGTTTTATCGATCTTCGCATCGATCGCCGCTTTGACCGCTTTGTTCTGCACGGGATTTTCCGAGCTGTCCGAGAGTGCGCTGTCAACCGACACTGTGAGCGGCTTCCATACGCCGCCGTCGGTGCATGCATAGATCGTTCCGCCCGTCTTATCCAGATACAAAACACCGACATCCCCGTCGGTTTCTGCGGTCGGCGCACCGCTTCCGGTTATGCAGGGGATAAGTCTGACCGCCGTTCCCATTATGTCAAGTGTATCAACAAAATTCATCATTTTCTCCTTTCGGTCATGCGCAGAAGAAGACTGCATTAAAATAAAGCCGTGCCGATGTTTCGGCGGTTTTCAGTCCGTTATTGTCCCTGTACCGGGAAAATGTCAGATCTCCGTTTGTGTTTACAAGCAGGAGCCATGCCGCTCTTCCACCGCCCTGACAGACGACCCCGACCGCCGTTTTCGGTCGGCATCCTTCGGGCAGAGCGGCAATTTTGTATTCGGTCTCCGAGCCGGATATCGCCTGATGCGGCGAAATACTGCCGACGATCTGGACGAGTGCGCCGACTTTGCGGTATACCGGAGGATCGGCGACATTGTATGCGTCGAAATTGCTTTCGGGGGTGAGCGTCTGCCAGCCGTCGCCCGGGAAGGAGCCGCATCCGTCGATCGACACCGGGACATGGAATGCGAAATCGTTTTCTCCCCAGTCGAAGACGGGAATTCCCTTTCCGACCGTCGATACCGATGCGACCTCGTCGGCAAGCGCGCCGCCCGTCCTGTGTACCAAATCCTCGGCGATCACCCGCACGTTGTGGGTGTACCGATAATCCACGCCGTCGAGCGTTCCGGTTGCCGTGTAGCTGTTTCCGTCAATCGTCACGGCAAGAGCCGTAAGCTCACCGTACACGTCCTCGCCTGTGCGCTTTGCCTGCGCACCGACCGAGAGCGTGTTTTCCTTTGCGCCAAACGAGCCGCCGAAGAAATTGCCCTTGACGGTTATCGTCACGCTGTTGCTTGTCGGGGATTCCCTCGTGACCGTCGGCGTGCAAGTCAGCTCGATATAGGGTACAAGCGTCACGTCGGTCACCTTTGCGGTCGTGGAAAATCCGCGCGAATCTCCGACGGTTGCGCTGATATTGTCCGATTCGGCACCGTCGAAGGTCGCCGACGCTCCGTCCTTCGTCACCGAGCCGACCGCAAGCCTTGTCTGCTGAATAATCGCACCGTTTTTCGCTGTCCCCGACGAGCTTACGAGCAGAGAGTTATAGCCGGATATGATCCGCTTGTTGCTTCCGGTCAGCAGTGTCGCCGCCGCTTTTGTGTCTTCGGCGGAGACGGTCACATCAGGCGCATTTTCGCTTTCTTTGACGGTCGCCGCCATTGTGTGAAACGAACTTCCGACAAGTTCGTCACCGTCGTAAGTGTCGCACTTTATTTCGATGTCAATCCACCGTCGCCATACCGTAAGCGCATAAAACTCGGTCGGGACGACCCAGCCGTAAGAGGTCAGACCGCGCTTTTCGAAGATCGTCGTGTATCCGCTCTCACCCTCGGCTTTATAGGAGACTGTATGCGTAAATCCCGACGAATAGCGGTTTATCGTGATCGTGCTTGCACTTCCGATGTATGCATCGGTTGCGCTTACCGAACTCGCCGCCGGATCGACGGCAAGCCTGTAGCCGTATGACGTGTTGCGGCTCGACCCGCTCCCCGAGTATATGCGTATTGTGAGCGATGCCGTCCCGCTCGTCATGTTTGCCGCAGTTATCCAGTCGGTGGTATACGTAAGGCTTTCCGTCCATCTGCTCGGAGATGCGTTTTTCAGCGTCTTTGTGACCGTACTGCCGCCGAGCTTTATCTCAAGGTATATCGGGAAGCCGAAATAGGATTCCCCGTAACACGGCTCGCACACGACCGTGATTTTGTAACGCATATCTGCGCCGCTGCGCACCTTTTCGTATGAAAAATCAAAATAGTTTGTCGGCGAGTTTCCCCACCTGACTTTCTGTGCAAGTGTTATTGCCATGTAAACCCCCTTTATCCGATGAAGAAGCAGGCTGTCCTTGATGTCTCGTAATCCTCAAGTCGGGAATTTGCGCCGATCATGAGATACTGCCGCGCACGGAGATTTATCGCATCGACACCCTCGTTGTTCGCGGTCAGAATGTCGTCTCCGCTCCGCCGCACATACATGCCGGTGTTGTCGATCAGATTTGTCATTTCTTCGCCGCTCTTGCCGATTTTCAGCCCATCCTTATCAAATGTATATCCGGTCGATGTCCTGACCGAATCGATGCCGTTTATCGCCTCGCTGATCTCTATGCTCACCTGCTCGGATGTCATTTTTGTCGCAACCTCTTTCGTGATCGAATCCATCTGCCCCGAAAGATCGTTCATGCGGCTCGTTGTCGTCGATACAAGCGCATCGATTGCCTGCTCCTGCTTGTCCACCCGCAGAATCGTTTTGTTTATCGCCCTGTCGGTCTTTGCCGCAGTCATGTAATCGGTCTTTCCGACGCTTATCGGCGCAAGCTTTGCGCTCTCCCGCAGTCCGGACGTGATTTCGATTGTCGAACCCGCATATATGCTGTCATACCGCTTGCCGTCAAGCGTTTCAAGCGTGAATCTGTCACAGAGGTCGAGATATACTATCCCGAACGAATCAATCTCATACGGGTAATATTTCAGTCCATAGAGCTTTGTGTACAGCGCATCGATGAAGTCTTCCCTGTGGCTGTCCATGAGCTGATTGTTCTCAATGCGCAGTTCGTGCCAGTCGGTTTTTGTCTCGTCCCGCCTGTATATGTTGTCCTCCTGCGGACTTCTCGCCAGCACGACGCTGTTTACGGGTCCGTATGCCTCGCCGACACGGGAAGTCCGGAGTTCGGACGGGTCGACAACAAGCCCGGTCTCGCCCGGATAAATGACGGCAAGCCTGTCGTCGCGCATGGCAATCGTGCCGCCCGCCGCCTGCGCAATCTCGGTCAGAACGTCGCGGAAAGTATATCCGTTATCGTATTTTTCGCCGTCGATCAGGCATGCGCTGTTTGTGAAGTCGGTGTTTCCCGCGGGTATGCCGAGAAAAGCGCAGATCGCCGCAAAATAGCCGCCGAGCGTCACCGGAGTTTCAAAATCGCAGACCGGAGTGTACGGAACCATCGACAGAAGCAGCATGTCGTAACAGGTGAGCTTCACCGAATTGCTGTCGTCGCAGAACTCCGCTTCTTTGACGATAAATGTTCCGAAGTTCTTCGTCTTTGAATAGCCGTCCGCCGTCGCCGTGAGCGAAAGCGTGATTTTTTCGCCCTTCATGCTCTCGGCAAAGGTCTGATCTCCGACACCGTCAAGCTCAAGCTCCGCCTGCCGCATGACCGAAGACAGCAGATCGCCGTCGCATGATATCGTGCATGAGACGATGTCACTGTTTTCGTACACGGTCGTGCCGTGCGTCAGTCTGACCTCAAGCTGTCTGCCGTAGTTTGCGAGTATGCTTTTCAGCGTGCCGGATGCATCCTCGGCAACAAGCGTCCTTTCATGCAGTCTTGACGACACGCCCGCACTTGTGAGCGTTGCCGTTTTGTTCTGCAGAACGAGTGAGCTTTTTCCGTCCGCATCCTCGAGAAAGAGGGTTTTGCCGTCCGCCCTTGATGTCAGCATCCTATCCCCTCCTCTTGTTTGCAATTATGCTTATGCCGATCTGCTTGTGACCCTCGGTTTTCTGCTTTATGATCTCGTCGGCAACATCGCCGAAGTAAAAGGAGCCGGTGATCTCCTGCCTTTTCTCGGTGTCGTAATATGTAACGGTCGCCGACGCCTTGTTGACGAGTGTCAGAAGTTTTGACATCTCGGATGCCGTCAGCCGCCCGAGTGTGATCTCGATCTTCGGGAAGATGCCGACAAGCGTTCCTTTGTTCTCCCCGGTCATACTGCGTCCGGTGTCGCTCCCCCACAGCTTGCAGTAGCTCACCTTGTAGCCGATAAGCTTGGGGACGGTGACCCCGTCGATTTTCAGAAGTGTCAATCAAATCCCTCCGTTCGTTGCGAAATCCCGCTTCCTGTTAAGCTTTATAAGCTCTTCCTGTATCTTTTTGCCGTTCAGCATGATCTGCACGACAATGTTGCCGCCGTCACTGCTCCGTCCGAGCCTGTCGGCAAGCATGTCCATCCATTCGGTGTTTTTGGTGAGCGGCAGGATCGCTTCCGACCCGGCTTCTCCGGCAATCACAGGAACGCCACGCCCGGGATTGTTCACAATGCCGCCCTGCGCAAGTCTCGGAAGCTTTACTTCTTTGATTTCTTTTATGTTGAAACCGAACTTTTTGCCTCCGACGACCGGAACCCAATCGGGAATATCGAAACTCAACTTATTCAGTGCGTTAATCATAAAGTTAAGACCCTTTATAACTCCGTTCACCATTGACTCAATGCCGCGAAGAATACCGTTGATAACGCCCTTTATTACACTCTTGATGCCGTTCCAAATACCAACGAATATCTTCTTGATTCCGTTCCATGCTCTCCTCCAATCTCCCGTAAAAACTCCTGCGATGAAGTCGATAAGCCCGGAAAGAACGTCAATTGCGGCACCGATAACCGAACCGATAATATCTCCGATAAATGAGAGTACATTCCATATATGCTCTTTGATAACATCGAGGGCAGGCTCAATAACCGACCATACCGCAGAGACAATATCTCCTATGCCGGATATGATATTCTGTATTTCCTCGCTTCTTTCTCCAAAAACATCGGCAAACTGCTCATATGTCGATTTGACTCCGTTGATGGCTTCGACAACCGTGTCCTCGACCCATTCAACCACGGGCTGTATAGCAGCCCACAGTTCCTGCACTCCCGCAAGGAAAGGCTCGAAAAACGCATGCAGTGCTTCCAGTGCCGCTCTTACCGCATCTATCGAAGCGGGAGCGGCTTCTTCTATTGCCCAGCCCGCAAGCGGCAAAAGAACCGCTTGATAAACTTCAAGGAGTGCGCCGCCGATAAGAGCGACAAAAGGTGCCAACGCCTCTGTACAACCCGCAAATGCGGTCATTAAAGGAGTAAAATCAACAGTTGCCAGCCAGTCCGAGGTAGCAAAATAAAAACCCTCTGCGGTTGAGCGCAAGCCGTCAAAAACACCTTTGATAGTATTGATAATGTCGGAAAATCCGCTCCACGCATCGGCGGAAGGCGCAGGGAACCCCGACGTGTCGGCGGGCTGAAAAACTCCCGGGGTGACCGCATCACCCGAACTGCCCGACGTGTCGCTGTCGCTGATTTTATTTATTTCGTCAAATCCCGCAAGCGTCTTTGCCGCATCCGATGCTTTTTTAGTTGCGTCCGCCTGTTTTTTCAGCGCGGCGGCGTTCGATTTCGCTATCAGATCAACGCCCGTGAGCGACTTTATAAACTCGTTTGCGTAAGTAATCGCAATTGTCAGCCAATTCACGACCTGCCGCACAACCGGTCCGATCGCCGTGCCTAAGACGTTCCAGATCGAATCGATCTGATTTTTCAATTCCTCATTCTGATCGAGATATGCCGATGCGGCTTTGCGGAGAACCATGTAAGCCGCTCTGATGCCGAACATCGAAGCCGACAGCTTCAGCGCGGTTTTCAGCCAGTCCTTGAAGGTCTTTTTGCCCTGCTTTGCCGATTTAGCCGCTTCTTTGGTCGATTTTGCCGCATCCTTTTCGGCTTTTCCTTTCTTTTCCGCCGATTTCGTCGTGTCGTCCTCGGCTTTTTTTGTCCGGTCGAGCGCACTCTTCATCGCATTGATGTTCGCACGGCTCTCCTTGATTTTCGCATTCAGCTCGTCCCATTTTGCGTTGATCGGCGCAAGCTCCGCCTGTGCGATCTCGTCTATGTTTTCCCGCTGTTTTTCGCTTGTCGCATCGGCGTACATCGGCTTGTAACTGTCCTGCACCGAGTTCGCCTTGGTTTCAAGCTCGTCTCTGAGTGCGATCTGCTTTTCAAGCTCCTTGTTCGCCTTTGCGATCGCCGTTTCAAGCTGTTTCGCGCTCATTCCGGTGAACGCCGTGCTGACCTTCTTCCCCGCCTCGGTGATCTTCTGCGCCGTCTTTTCGGCTTCCTTTTCAAGCTTTTTCAACCCGTCAAGCGTCTGTTCGGTGTCTATTTTTGTTTTTACTCTTATACCCCCGTCAACTTCCATTGCCTGCTCCTTTCATCAGATTTTCAAACTCCGAGATTGCGTCAAGCTCTTCTCTCGTGTGTCTTACGGGCAGAGCGACCGCCTGCTGCGCCTTTATGATCTTCGCCCTTGCCTTCGGGTCCTTGTAATCGGCGGGATCGTAGTTCCTGATCTCCCGGAGCTTTGACAGCGAACAGCTTTCGGTCAGTCCCCTTATCAGCTCGACAAACTGCCAGAAGTGCATCTTCTCCTTGTTCAGATCGATTCTGTAATCGCTCATAAAGCTTGCGTTTATATACGGACGGTCAAACGCAAAATCCATGTCCGGCTTTTTCGCACTCTGCTCGTCGAACGTCTCCCCGCACTGGAGAAAAAGCTTTGCCTTTTCGAGAAAAAGCTCAAGCAGTTCCGGCTCGGGCAGAAAGCCGAACAGTATGTACACGACCGCAAGTGCTCTTTCCTCGTCGCATATTGTTTCGTCGTTGACCACGTCAAAACAACGAAGCCCGTACCTGAAATCGGTGTTGATCTTGTACCGCTCCCCGTTTATGTTGGCGTACTCCGGATAGCTCATATCTCGTCATCCGCTTTTTCGCCGTATTTTTCTTCTATGCGCTTTTTGATGTCGATCCCCTTAAGCTGCATTTTGTCGAAATGCGGAGCCATCTGCTCCATGAAGTCGTTGAACATGCCGACATAGTTCTGATCGCCGAATATCTTCTGCGCCGCGTCCTTGCCGGCAAGAACATCGATCGCCGCTCTCATCCGTCTGAAAAATTCGCGGTACGCTTCAAGCTGTGCGCGCTCGTTTGCCGAAAGACCGCCGTCCTTGCCCGGGACATCCTCCCGCTTGCCGATTATGAGTATCTGACCCTTGAGCCACTGTTCGGCATCGTTCACCATGTTCTTGGATTTTTCCAGTCTGAACGGCAGTTCGATGTCTGTAAGATCGAACTGTATGCACTCGCCCTTGTCGTTGACCTCTATCCTGTATATGTCTTTGTTCTGTACTCTGATCGATTCCATTTTTTTATCCTCCTGAAGGTAAAGGCGGGATTGCTCCCGCCTTTTTGCCGTTTTTGCGCCCTTACGCGCTCGCCTTGGTGAAGGTCATCGTGCCTTCCGAGATCGTCGCCGTCCCGAGCTCGGGATCGCCGTTGAAGTTTACCGTGTATGTGAGGCTTACCGGATTTCCGGCATCGCCGCCGAACTCTTCGACCGAGATCGCGCATCTGCACTTTTCGGCGTTGTAAACGCCTGCCGTCTCTCCGCTCTGCGAGTAAATATACACAAGCACGACATCGGTCTCGGCATCCGCGCCGAGAGCCCTGTTTCTGCGGAGCTTATCAATGTATTCGAATACGGGTTCGCCGACATAGCAGGTCTGCGGTGTGTTGATCGAAGGCGCATAGCCGTCGATCGAGTTTGTTGCCGAGTCCTCGTTGATATAGGTCTCGGTGTTGACCGTCGGGTTATAGGACACCGACTGTCCGGTGATTCCCTTGCCCATGCGGCAATATGTTGCCGCACTGCTCGGAGTTGTGTTGATGAAGGTCGCAAACTCCGACCGCTTTATCTTTTTTACGGTTGTTTCAGACATGATTTTTTCTCCTTTACTCCTGATCATAAATGAGGCGGCACTGTATCTGATATCTGGCGTTCGTAAGATCGCCCGAGATACCGAACAGATAGCCGCCCGACATTGCTTCGATTTTCGAGGCGGTTTTGCCGTCCGCCAGAACGGGGAGATTTCCGATCTCCGACTGCTCATCGAGCCATTCGGCGAATTTTTCGTAAAATCCGCTGTTTTCGATGTTGTTTCTTACTTCTTCGCTGTAAAACATACGTGCCGCGAAGACGAACACGAACTGCCTTTCGCTTGAACCGTCAACATAGGTGCGGATTTTCGCCTGTGCGGGGATTTCTTCGATGCTGTACGTCTTTGTGTCGCTCGGGAGATAATCGACGCACAGGCGCGAAAAATCGGCGAGCAGAGGGCAGTTTGCAAGATAATTTCTGATCGCTTCGATGGTTGTTGTCACTTCTGACCTCCGTTTATGAGTTTTTCGATGCCGTCAAGCACACTCTCTCCGTGATCTGTCCATGCGCGGGTTACCCAGTGCGGTCCTCTCATCGGTGCGCCCCGGTATTTCATATCCCTGTCGGTCAGCACTTTATCTATCCCCGGACGGCTCCAGAACCTTCCGGACGACGGGTCATGAAATGCGCCTTTCCCGGTTATCGGGTCAACCATGAGCTTGCCGTACCAGTGATAGCGTGCATACAGGGTATTGTAAATCACGGCATCGCCGCTGTCGGCAACACGTGCGGACGATTGCAGGACACCCGCATCGTCCCGCGGCAGATACGGGTCGGAAATCCGCATGACCTCCGAGCTGAAAAACCGCTGAATCTTTCCGCCCGGGTCAAGTCCCCTGTCCCGCATTATCTTTTCCGCTCCCTTAAATGTGACTTTTACTTCATACACGGCTATTTCCCCACAATCGTGATGTTGTCGACAGGGCATCCGCAGATGTTTTCATCCACCCGCAGAACGGTTATGCCGTTTATCTCTTTAAGCGACGTCACATCCGCGCCGACCCCTTCGACTATCCTGTCGAGCGGCTGAACCGTCCATGCACTGCCGTAATCGCCCGCACGTTCGGGAGAGGAAACGATCGTGACACTGTCGTCTGCGGTCGTCCCCTTCCCGTCTGCCCTGCACGCCTTGCTCCCGTACCGGTAGAAGCCGTCAACCACCTGACGCTCTATCACGTCTCTGCCGCGCTCTTCCCTGTACCTGTATATCGTTATCGTGTGCGGAAACATCATTTCAGCCCCCTGTACAGAAGTCCCGTCCGGGAGAGGTGAAGAGTCGCCTTGCGGTACTTTTCCGCCTCCCTTTCGGCAGTCGTTCTGCTCGCCTTTGTGTAGCTCCGGCTGTGATTCCCGACGCTTTCGGACGAGACAACGGCTTCCTCGTCACGGGACTGTATGCAGATCACCTCGCAGACGGCGCATGCGGCGTTTTTCACCGCATCGGTCGCCGTCTTTATCTTCCCGCGGGTCAGCGTGTCGAGATAGGCATCCGCCTCGACCGAGACCCGCAAAAAGGTCTCCTCGTCGCTTATCACATTCCCGTGATAGCTGTTTTTATAGTAGTCGTAGGTCGCATAGCCCATCGGTCAAGCCCCCTTAACCCGCCGCCTTGCAGTGGGCGTATATGCCCTTGGTCTTGTTGTCAAGCACCCATGCGTCGTGATAGATTCTGTAATCGATCTTGTACGCATCGGCGGTCTGGTTGACATCCGGCTCGAAGACACGGAGGTTTGCATGCTTTGCGACCTGAAGCACGGCGGACGGTGCGACGATGAGGAAGTTTATGTCCGCACCCGTGGTTGCGGTCTTGGCGTAACCGCCGTCGGTCTGCCCGGAAGTGGAACCGTCGTTCAGGGTAACGCCCTTATAGAAACGGCTCTGCGGAACCTCGATCACCGCAAGCTCGTCGTACATGCCGAAGTTGCTGTTCGGGTTCTCGCCGGGTGCGATCGGTCTTGTCCACTTCGACGACTGCTTGACGAAGTTGAAGACGGTCGGAGTGACAAACAGATATGCGCCGCTGAGATCGACCTCGGCTTCCTTCATCTCTGCCATTGCGGCATCGATCGCTTCGGATGCGGTCGATTTGGTAAGGGTTGCGGCGGTTGCGGGCGAAAGTCCCGCAGCCGATGCGTATGCGCTGAAGCGGTAGGCATCGATCTCGGGCGCAACCTTGGTGCGCAGAAATTCGGACGCAAGAGTGCCGAACGCAACGCCGAGAGTTTCGGCATCGTCCATTGCGTCGATCGAGAAGCTTCTGCCTCTGTCCTGCGAGAGGGTCTTGGTTTCCCATGTGAGGGTAACGTCTCCGGTCACGAAGCCGGAATTGCGACTGTAGTTACCAAGCCCCGCCATGGAGGTTTTTGCGACAAGTATGCTCTTTGCGTCGGCGGTCTCTCTGACGAGATCGGCGGGTGCGTCGAGTACGCTCGATCTCGATGCGTATTTGTACACCTGATCGAGATAGGGTATGTATTTGCTTACTGTGGTTATAGACTGTGCCATAATGTTTTTTCCTTTCTTACCTTAGGGGAGGTAGTCCCATGATTTTTCGTATGCGGGCATCGTCGGCACCTTCGTCTGCGGCACCGTGATCAAGCCCTGTTTTTCCTTTGGGCTTATCGTCGGAGCTTTCGAACAGAAACGCCTTGCTCTCCTGCAGGCTCTTTATCTGCTCTGCAAGTCCTTCAAGCCCATTTTCGCCGCGGGTAACCTTTGCGGTGTCTATCAGAGGCATAATGACATCAACGTCTCTTGCTTTTGATTTTACAAGCTCCGTTTTTATCATCGCCTTTGTAAGCTCCGCACCAAGCTGTTCGGTGGCTGTGTCAACGGCGGTTTTCTTCGCCGCCTCGGCTTCTGCTTCCCATACAGCCTTTGCCGCTTCCGCTTTGGCTTCCCACTTCGATTTTGCCGTTTCGAGTGCCTTTGCAACTCTCTTGTCAAATTCACTCTGATACTCTTTGTCTTCGAGTATTTCATCGAAGGTAAGAGGTGTGCCGTTCTCTGCGCCCGGCTTCTTTTCTTCTTCTGCCATTGTTTTTTCTCCTTGTTCCCGCTCCGTTTGTTTCACCCGGAGCGTGTTTTTTTATATAAAAAAAGCACCCGAAAAACGAGTGCTTTCTTTATTTCGTTGTAAGTTGGTTTGTTTGTGTGCGGTGTTATTCCGGCTCTTTGCTGATTTTTTTGACATTTTTCAAAATATAGCGAATTTGCTATTGACATTTAATAGCGAATGTGCTATAATATAAGCACAGTAAAGGAGATGAGCAAATGCCGACAATTTCAATGTTTCGGGGTATCAAGATTTGTATCTATTGGAGAGATCACATGCCGCCCCACTTTCACGCGTTCTATGGTGGGTCTGAAATCCTCGTTTCTATTGAGGAACTGGAAGTTCTGGAAGGAACAATGCCATCCAAACAGTTAAAAATGCTCTTGGGCTGGGCGGCTTTTCATCAGGAAGAGCTGCGGGAAAACTGGGAGCTTGCAAGAGGACAGCAGGAGCTGTTCGCAATCGAGCCGCTGAAATAAGCGGCTCTTCCCGGAGGTGAGAATATGGCGAACACAGTAGAATATTATCTCTCTAAAGGCTTTGACCGCAAAACGGCGGAATACTTTGCCGCCGGCAAAAAGAGAATTACCGGGGTCGTGCCGAACAACGACTTCACATTGACGATCAGCTTTGACAACGGCGAAAAACGGCTTTACGATATGCGTCCGCTCCTTAAAGAAGGCACGGTATTTGAGCCGTTTATTAAGCCGGAGAACTTCCGTCGCGTCTATGTGGATGATACCCATTGCATAGCGTGGGATATTGACCCAAGCATTGACAGCGGCAAGGTGTGGAGCAACAAGGTTGACCTATGCCCGGACAGTTGCTACATTGACAGTGTCCCGGTAGGGGGTGTGTCCGGTGTCTGAGAATTGCGCTGATATCATTGATCTGCTGATCGAACAGCGACGCAGTCAGGGCATGACGCAAAAGGAATTGGCGCAAGCAACTTGCCTTACGCAGTCGGTTATTGCCCGGTTTGAGAGCAAGAAAACCACGCCCCAGCTTGATACCCTCTTAAAGGTTGCCGCCGCTCTTGGCTGTGATCTGGCGGTTGTACCCGCCGCTAAATAAAAAGAAGTCCCGCTTTGAGCTACCCGCTCTTGGCGGGGCTTTTTTTATGCTGTACGGTTCAGCTCTCGCCTTGTATCATTTCACGGCTGAACTCTCTTGTAAGCCCGTTTTCCTTGCAGAAGTCGATCATGTCGGTATAAAGCGTGCGGAGCTTTGCGTCAAGCTCCTTTGTCGGCTGTCCGGATGCCTTTGCAACCGCGATTTCCTTTTTCACTGCCCTGATTTTGCGTTCCTTTGCTCTCTGCATCTGCGTGAGCCTATATTGCCGCTCCGCCTCGTTTTCGTCGTAATGCGCGGCGACAGGCTCGGAAACGCCCGGAATGAACGGATAGATTCTGTGACGGCAGTTCACGCCGCCGAGTCCGAGTATATCGTCGGGGTACCCCGTGTTGTTCTTCAGATTGCCGTATTTTTCGTCGAAACCGTCGATCTTGTACACCTTGCCCTGCCACCATGCATGGTTTGCGATATGGTTTGTCGGGTGAGTGCGTGCACCCGCATGCGAGCTGACCTCGACATATCCGGCTCCGATCTCCTTTGCGAGCGTGCAACTGTTTTTGTTGGCGGTCTGATGCACGGCGGTCAGCGTGTCCCGCCTGACTGCCGCCTCGATGCTGTACTTTACCGTCTTTCCGCCGCGGCGGTAGGTCGCACCCGTGATGCCGTTTGCCGCCATGCCCCGCAGAGCCTTTTTTATTGCGGTATTGTAATCGTAAACTCCGGATGACACATCTATGTATGCCTTGTTGATGACGGTCATGTACTCCTGTTTTGCGCTCTCCAGTGCCTTTGTGTTTATCAGACGGAAGCTGTCCCGCAGTTCCCTGTAGCTGTCCTCGATCGTCGAGCGCATGACCGGACTTTTCATTATCGCATCGGGATCGACATCGATCGCACCCGATCTGTACGCCTTTTTCAGTGCGGGCTTGTCAACATTCGCAAAGCCAGCACTCCGGAGCATCTTTTTTATCTCTTTTTCGCTCTTTCTGCTCCGCTTTGCGATAATACGGGTTGTCTCGGCATTGAGTGCGCCCATCTCGTCAAGCTTCTTTATCTGCCATTCGAGAGTGCCGCCGAGAGCGTCGTATGTGTCGAACCGCTTCGCAATCGCCTCCAGCAGTTCAAGCTCGATTTCCCCGTAAATATCGACGATCGGCTTTGTCAGTCGGTCAAGTTCATCGATGGCACTCATTCGCCGTCATTCCCCTCGCCGTCATTTTCGGGTTTTCCCGGGTCTTTCTTCCTGTCACCCGATCTTTGCCCGTCTCCGTTCTTTTCGTTGTCCTCGCCCTCGTTTTCGTCGTCTCCTTCGGGTTCCGGCTCTTCTTCGATCGGCTGTGCGCGTTCGAGCAGTCGGTCTCTGTATGCGATCGCCTGTTCTTCGGTCATCTTGAAGACGGTCATGTAATACTCGACCGCATCGATAAGCCCGGCATTGTATTCGAGCATTGCCTGACGTCTGATCTCGCCCGTGTCCTCGATTATCGAATCGTCGAAGTTGACGGTAATGTCGGCATCCGTCTTTATCGCGCGGTCGCCGCCGAAGGTCGCCTCTATGAAGAGCAGACCGCGCACCATCTGAATTATCGCGTCCGAGAGCAGTGCCTCGTGCTTTTTAAGCGTGCGGAACATCTCGCTGTTCTCGCTTATGATCTGTGTAGCCGTTGCCGCGCCGTTTGCATCCCACTTGAAGGCGTTCGATCCCATGCCGACCGCCTGCGAGAAGAGGTTGAGCTGTGTCTGCAAAGCGGCGTCGTGATCGGATGTGCGCAGTACCGGATTGCTTTCGGTGAGCGGCGGATCACCGTCCTCGCCCGGAAGCCTGTAAAAAACCTCGTCGTTCGGGTCGAAGACGTCGATCGTCTCCCCGGTTTCCTTGTCGAAATTGATGTTCGACACACCGTCCTTGACAAATATGCGCTTTTTGCCGAGCAGAAACTCTTTGTAATAGCTGTCGTATATCGTGTCTATAACTTTGAGTATGTCGATCGCCCCGGCAAAAACGCTTGTTCCGTACGGGGAGTTGAAGTTGTCGCGGTTTGCGACGTTCGGACGCACCATCTGGAAGAGCGGCATACTGCTGTGCGTCTCCCACTTCGGCAGAATCGAATACTGTTCGTACAGCCCCGCCCCGACCTCTTTCAGTCCGCCGCCGTCAGACTGTAAGAGCAGATTGTCAACGACATACTCACCGTTGTCGTCAAGCAGATGCGTCTCAAGATAGACGTACTCCCTGCCGCCGAGATATTTGCGGGTGCTGAACGCCGCCTCGGTGAGCCTGCCGCTGTCGTATGTGATCGGGTACATAAATTCCTGTCCGACATACTTCTGCGCCGTCTTTTTGCCGTCGAAATACTGTATGAAAAAACCGCCTCCCATTGCGAAAGCGGTTTCTATGAGGTTGTTGCCGCGCACGTAAAAGTTCACGCTGTGCAGAAGCTCTGCGGCTTTTTTCTCGGTGTATGCGTCGTTTATGTTGATCTCGACCTTTTCGTTGAGCAGAAGATCCGCCCATCTCTGCGCCGCTCTTGCCGCCATGCCGAGACTTTTCCTTTCCAGCCGGAGTTTTTCCTTGCCCTGATACACGCTGTAATTGTGGAATGTCTCAACCTTTCCGCGATACCAGTCCCGCCATGTGTCGAGCTTCTGCCCGATGTCCTCCTGTATGACTTTGATCTGCCTGCTCTGCAGATATGCGATAACTCTTGAATCCATGTCGTTTTATCCCTTTCCCGATAAATCCATCATTGCAGTCATGAACTGCTCGCTGCTGTATTCCTGTGCGTCAAGACTGTCGATGTTCGTGCTTCCGTCGTCAAGTCTGACATCCTCTTTGTCCTCGTCCCAGACAGCCGTTTCGAACGCCTGTATCGTCTCGGTACAGTCGCTTATTATGAGGTGCCGGAGCTGTCCCTGCATGGTGCAGTAAAAGCGTATGCGGTCGATTATCTCGCCCTTGCGCGCGTTTTTTATCGCCACGGGGAGCCTGTTGTTCCTCGCCGCAGTGCGCAGTCCCCGGATAAGCACCTGCTCCGCACTGTCGCAGAATATCTCGACAAGCTGCGGATATTCGGCACGGCACTCCTTCACGAACGAGATAAATGCGTCGTCAAGCTCCGCCGGGGTCAGCTCGTCTTTTATGCGCTTTTCTTTGAGTGTGACAAGCCGGTGCAGTCCGCGGGTGAATCCCGTAAGGCAAAAGGCGTGCGATGACTTGTTCCCGCCGAAGTCAACCCCCATTGTGACGATCGATATGCTGTTCCTGATCGGATGCGTGTACCGCCCGGAAGCGTCGGTCGCATACCAGTCGGATTTCTGTATGATGTTCGCCTCGCCGAATGAGGTGTATATCTTTCCTTCGGCTGTCACCCACAGCCCGAGAATGTTGCGCTGAAAAAAGACGCCCGTGAACATGCGTCTGTACCTTTCTCTGATCTTTTCGGTCAGAGTGAGATTGTCCTCCATGGTGAAATGCAGATATAAAAGCCTCTTTTCTTCGGCGAGATCGACATACTCCTTCTTGAAGAAGTGAGTCGGACCCTTCGGGTTGCAGTTGTACCAGATTTTCGCGCCCGGAAGCGAACATCTCGCCTCGCCCTGCGCTACAAAGCTCTGCGGCATGAGCGCAACCTCGTCGAAGAGAATCCCGCCGAGCGTCATACCCTGTATAAGGTCCTGCGAGCTTTCGTCTTTGCCGCCGAAGCAGTAAAAATAATTTGTCTGCCCGCCTCTGCTTATGACTATGAGGTTCTCGGTCCGCTTTTCCTCGTAAGACATCCCGAGACCGTCAAGCTGTCCCTTCAGCGTGTTCAGTACGTTGCGGCGGAGACTCCCGACCGTCTTGCCGCAGAGCGCGAAATCGGTGCCGTCGAAGCATTCCGTAGCCCAGCATACGAACGATGCCGCCATGCTGACCGTCTTGCCGCTTCTGACCGCTCCGTCGGCGATAATGCCGTCATAGTCGCGGTATGGCGAACTTTCGCACCACCATGTCATGACCTTCAGCTGTTTTCTGCTGAACGGTTGCCATTTAAAGCTGTTTTTTCTCGGTTTCATCTTTCCAGACCTCGGATGCCGCCCTGTTCAGCGCGTCGGTAAATTCATTGTCCTGCGGAATTTCTTCGGGCTGTGCGGCTTCGGGATCGTCGGCGCCCGAGTATTTCATTATGCACTCGTATGCCCGTATGTCCCCTTTGAGTGCCGCCGCAATGAGCTTTACTTTCATCGCCGTGCTTACAGTGAGATTCTTTGCATTTGCCTCCCGCAGATTCTTTATTTTCTGCGGTTTTCCCTCGTTCATAGCCATTTCGAGCAGGATTGCCCATTCTTCGCGCTCTCTCTGCGCCGCCCGTCTTTTCTGCCCGGTTGCCGTGCCGCCCTTGCGCCCGTTTATCGCCGCTGTTTCACTGTTGAACTGCGTCGCTTCCCCCTTTTTGAGATTTTCTATGCTTTTCGGGTTCATTCACACCACCCTTGCCCGTTGTTTTTCGCGCGGCGCAGACAAAAAGCCTCTTACCAATGCTTTTTCTTGATCTCGACATACTCGTAACCGCTTTTTGCCACCTCGTCGCTCTTCCATGCATGTTTGGCTACACCGAGAATGATCTGATTTTCCCGGCGTGTCGGCAACGCCCGCTTCTGCTTTGCAAGCCTGTCCTCCGCACTTTTGACCGTGAGCCTTGCCGCCGCCCTCCATGATGCATCCGCCTGATCCGCATGTTTTAAAAAAGCCGCAGTGTCCTGCTTGACACCCGGCTTTGCTCTGAATATGTATGTGTTTTCGTTCGGTCCGTTCGACACGGCACGTGTTTCGCCTTTGAGATCGAGCTTGATGTGATTTCGCACGTCCGCCGTCGAAAATGTCCCGCCGATCATCCTTTCCGGATCGTCGCTCGGCGCATACGGATGATTGTGGGTAAGCGTGTAAGCTTTATCAAAATCCGGGTGATGCCTCGGTATCGCCACCGCATGTGAGTTCTCCGACGTTCCCGCGACAATCAGCTTGCCGTCCTTGTCGTAAATGCCGATATATTCGACCTTCTTGTCTCTGATCGCATTTTCGAACTGATGCATTGTCATGCCCTTGTATTTTGCCGTCTTGTCGATAAAACGGCTCGGACCTCTTCCGTTGTTCCCGGTGCTCATTCCGCCTCCGTATCCGCTGTTTGCTCCCCTTCCGCCCATGTTCTTCTCCTTTCGATTGCAACAAAAAAAGACCGCATAAGCGATCTTTTTCGGGTATTTTTTTGTTTTTTATTTACTCACACCAAAGTGTGGCATCGTACTTGTCAAGAATTTTCAGACGTTCTTCCATCGTTTTGGCGGCGAGCAGTTCTTTTGTCATGTCGTCAAGCTCGGGTTCGGGACCTTTTTTAGCCTCTTCCATGAGCTTGTCATACAGTGCGATCCCTTCGGCAATAGCCTCCTTGACAATAGCATCCATCTCTTCGTCATCATCTTCGTCCGTGACCGGTGTAAGCTCTTCGTCTTTTGCAGGCTCGTTTTTCTCTTCCGCAACCGGCTCAAGCTCGTCTTTCTTCTTTTTCGCCATTTACTCTCCCTCCTGTTTCCTTCATCCGTTCGGTGACATGATTCTTGTAATATATCACCTTTGTCTTCCCGAAGTCGTATCCGACCGCCCCGCCGTAACAAAGCACGGCAGACGGTTCAAGTCTCTTTATAAGCTCATCCATGCCGCTTTTCCATACGGCAAATGCCGCTTTGCTCTTTTTCACCCCGATCGTGCTTACGGCAACGACCGACCCCTTTTCAAGCCCGTCAAAGCAGAACGAAAAGGTTTCGGGTTCCGCCCATGATACGGTGGGAATGACGGTCACGCCCGAGTCCTGCATCACCTGTCCGACAAGCCTGCTCCTGTATACGTTCCACACCTTCATTGCCATCGGCATATCGGTGTAAAGCGAAAAATCGGGAGTCAGGAAGCAGTCGTATTCAAGGATTTTCTCCACGTATTCAAGCGGAGAAGTCCAGAGCCGCTCGATCTGATAGTCGTCGATAAAGCAGTGAAGCCCCGCGGCACGGTTGCCCTTGTTCAGGCAGTAGTTGAAGCCGATAAGATCGTCCGGAATGTGATCGGTTTTTCCGATCGTCGGCATCTGATAGAATCCCGCCGTTCTCGCCCGGTCAAGCAGATCAAGGTGTAGTTTAAGTCCCCTATAAAAATACACTACCCTCAAACTATGTCGTTTCGCGGTGGAATTCTCTTTTCCCTCGTCCGGCAGTCCGATCTCTTCGGGCAGATCGAAGCCGAACTCTGTCATGTCGATATTGCCGATACCGTCAAGCTCAAGCTTCAGAAGCTCGTCGTCAAAGCCTGTTTCAAGCGTTAAGCGGTTGTGTACGAGAACGTATGCCCGTTTCTGCTCGGGTGTGAGGTGCGAAAGGCGTATGACATCGATATATTCCCTGCCGAGCTGTTTCATCGCCTCAAGCCGTCCGTGTCCTTCGATGACCTCGCCGTCGGCGTCAACCGCGATCGGATCGTTGAACCCGAACTCTTTTATGCTTGCCTTTATGCGGTCGATCTGCTCCTGCGGGTGTTCTTTTGCGTTGAGCTTATACGGCTTTATGCCGTCGATCTTTATTCTTTCGATCTGCATGCATTATATCACGCTTACCCGCAAATTGCAAGTCCTTTCGCAAAATTTCTGAAAATCGCCGTATGCGGATGCGGCGAACACCCGCACACGGCAGTCGGGAGGAAGTTCCCCGGAGGGTGACAGGTCCGAATAAATCACATAGCCTCGCCTCCGGGGTTGTGAAGAGCCGATCATCGCCGACCGGACTTTTCACACTGCCATTATAGCACAGATGTGCGGGACATTCGGGACAACTTTTACTTTTCCGCATTTTTCCCGTTTTTCCCGCTTTTCAGGTACCGATAGGCGTGCTTTTTGACCGAATCGGCGGTGTTGCCTCCCCCGATCTTTCGGGCGACCTGCTCCCAGCTCAGGCAGTCCTCGAAGCGGAAGCGGAATATCAGCCGTGTGTAACTCTCGGGAATCGCCGATATGTACAGCTCGAGCGCGAACCATTCCCGCACGCATGCAAGCTGTTTTTCGCAGATCAGAGCTTTCAGATCGGCGATCTCGGCGGCAAATGAGGACACCGGATCGCCGACTGCGGCACCGTGAGGCATGCCCGACAGCCCGGGCGATCTCGGCGAGTACGCCCTGTTTTCAAGCTCGTAAAGCCTTGCGCGGTTGTCCTCGATCTCGCGCCGCAGATACCACACCCGTGACAGCTCTTTAAGCGTCATCCGCTCCCCTCCTCCCCGCAGAAGTCGGTGATCGTCACCTCTGTCCGCGGATGCTCTTTGTCGTACATGACACGGCTCCCGTCGGTTGCGGCAATAATTCTGCTGTTGTCGTCGGCAAGCAGTCCCGATGTGACAAGCAGATCGTGCAGTGCCTGATGCAGATTCGTGATGTCAACCTTGCGCCTCGTGTCGGTGTAATAGACCGCCCTGACGTTGACTGCGTGCGCAATCGGCTCCGCCACCGACGGGACAAAGAGCAGAGCGTCCCGCTCGTACTGTCTGTACTGCTTCGACGGCAGTACCATCCGCCGACCGTTCGCCGTCCTGATTATGTCCTGATGATTTTTCTTCGTCCTCGGTGCGATCGGTATTACAAAGCTTATTTTCACGCCTCCCGCCTCCTCTTGTGTCCGGGGCGCAGACACCCGCACGGGCGCCCCCCGCCGTACTGCAGATGGTTGCTGTTTGCGAGCTTGTACTCCCCGCAGTCACAGCGGCAGAACCATATGACAGTGCGGTTTGCCCTATCGCGCAGATCGGTCGGACGTATCGCCACAAGATGCCCGAATCTCCGACCTGTAAGGTTTTTGCCGTTACGTGCCATAACTCTTTACACCTCCGTTGTTTTGCCCTTTGCGGGTCTCTTTTTCGGCTTGTATCCGCGCGTGCGGATACAGTCGGTGCATCTCGGTTTCGGGCAGGAAAGACAGCGTGCGATGTCCTCGGGACTGTCGATGCAGTCCTTGGCAAACCTGCCCGGCTTCGGGTTTCCTTTGCCGATAAGCGAACCGGATATCGCGCCGCCCGTGTCGATTCGGCGCAGAATGTCATCGGTCATTTGCCACCTCCGACATCAAGTCCCGTGTCCTGCGAGTACCATTTGAGTATCGTGCGGTAATGATTGTGCACCGTTGCATTTTTGTCGATGATCCAGCCTGCGAGCCGTTCGACATAGGCGTTGAATGCTTCAAGCCCGAGTTTGTCGAGCAGTTCCTCCATCTGCCCGTCGGTCAGATAGACAACGCCCTTGCCGATCCCGCCGAGAGCGGAAAGCTTTTCCTCGGCATAATTCCCGTCATTTTCACTGTCGCAGTCGTCGCCGCCGTCGTCCGCGCGTGCGCGCGTACTACTGCGACAGCAGTAGTTCTTTTCTTTTTCTTTCTCTTCTTCTACTTCTGTTGCGTAACATTGCGTAACATCTGCGTCACCTGTTACGTAACTGTTACGTAACACTTGCGTAACATCCCGCGTAACATCTTGCGTAACATCTGCGTCACCTGTTACGCTTTTCGCCTGCCCTTTTCGCCGCCCGCGCATATCTGCCATCCGTTTTTTTGCCTGTTCTCTGAGCCTCTCCATGCCGTCAACATTCTGGTGCTTTTCCCAGTTTACAATTGTCATGCAGTCGCTGTTGACCGAGATCATCGCAAATTTTTCGAGCGTCCCGAGCGCAAGGCGGATCATCTGCACCGTGACCCCGAACTGCGTCGCAAGCATCTGATCTGTGTAGGGCGTCCCGCTCACAAAGTAAATACGCCCGCGGTCGTTTATGTCTCCGGCAAGGCAAAGCAGCTTTATCCATATGATGATAATGCTCTCGCCTTTTGGCATGCATGCGATCTGTTTTATCTTGCGGTCGTCAAAAATGTCTGTTGCAATTTTTATCCATTTGATGTCTGCCATATCGGTCTTTTACTTTCTCCTTCCTTGTTTTTTTGACTGCAGTATTCGGGCAGATTCGATCTTACCAGTGCCGCGGGAACAGGCGGTGTCACGGCATTGCCGCAGCGTGCGACCTGTTTCGATCTCGGGTATGCGTGTCCTTCGGCATCGTGATCGATTATGTAGTCGCCGGGGAAACCCTGCGCATTGAAAAGTTCGCGCGGCTGAAGCATTCTCATTTTTATGTCCGTGATTATGTACTCCTCACCGTGAATGGTTACCAGCGCGAAGCGATCCTTTGTCGTCACCGTATCAAGCGGTTCATTGACCGATTTTGCCGCGCCTGTGGAGAAGTATTTCACGAGGAATGCTTGAACCTCTGCGTGGTGCGCTCCACTGCAGGAGATGGTTGTCAGCGGCTCGTCGATGGGCTGACCGTCCATGTTGTTCCGCATTGTCATGATGTGGGCGGTAACGAGGGAGTTGTGGTCTTTGGCTGTGACCGTGCCAAGTGGGGCATCCGCTGCGCTTCCTGCGCCGTTGTATCCTCCGCCGTAGTTTTTCATAATGTGCGCGGTAGACAATGCGTAGCGCGGCGATGTATCTATGGTCATAATCGGTTTGTCCAACTCCTGCCCTCGTACCTCGTCCTTGCCGGTCTCGCTGTGGTACTGTATCAGTGTCGGCGCGACAAGGTAGTGCTTCCCGCCGGTAACAACCGTTCCAAGCGGGCGGTCGATACTGTTCACGCGCGGCGCCTGTCCGTCCCGCTCTCCGTAACCAATCGGCACGATAAACGGCTCCGGATTTTCGACCACAAATTTTTGGATGCCCCTTGCGATGCGGCGCATCGTGTTTTCCGCCAGCGGCTTTTTGCGCCCGAAGATGCTTTGCGCGGGTATCGACCAGTCGATACACTCGGCGGCGGTACGGTACGGCAGTTTAAGCCCCTGCTTGACTGCCTCGCTGTCTTTCGGGGCGTGTGTGGGTTCCGCCCAGATAATAGGACGACCGTCGCAGCGGGCAATGAGATAGAAGCGTGTCCTTGTCGTCGGCGCGCCGTAATCACAGGACTTTAAAATCCTGCAATCGAGATCATAACCGAGTCCGGCTTGCAGTTTCCGCGCCGTCTCGGATTCCGCACCGATTCCGAGCGCGTCGCACATCTCGCCGTATGCGGGATGTGCGCGCGATATGCCTGTGGTCAGCGCCTTTACAAAGCCGTCAAAGGTCTCGCCCGCGCGCTCTTTTATCGGCTTGCCGTCTTCTCCGAGCGGTCCCCAGGTCCTGATCTCGGGGACATTTTCGAGCATTATGACCCGGGGACGTACCGTGTATGCCCATCTGATCGCTACCCATGCAAGTCCTCTTATATTTTTGTCAAGCGGCTTACCGCCCTTCGCCCTCGAAAAGTGCTTGCAGTCGGGCGAAAACCAAGCAAGCGCGACAGGGTTTCCGGCGCAGGCTTCCACAGGGTCCACCTGCCAGACGTCTTCACAGTAATGTTTTGACGCCGGGTGATTTGCCTTGTGCATTGCAATAGCATCCGGATCGTGGTTGATTGCAATGTCTACGCTTCGCCCGATTGCCGCTTCGATTCCGGTAGAAGCTCCGCCGCCTCCCGCAAAATTGTCAACAAAGAGTTCTGCCATATCCGCACCCCCGTCAGAACGGCAGATCGTCGTCATCGGGTCCGATCGGCTCGAATCCCCGGGGCGGCGTGTGCGTCGGCTGTTTTGTGTATGTCGGTATGCCCGTCTGCTCAAAATTCCGCGCTGTGGGGCGATTTGCCGCCGCACCTGTATTTACCGCTCCCTCGTTTTTCGCCCCGCAGAACGAAATTTCGGAAGCCACAACCTCGGTCGCGTATCTGTTGCCGCCCGTCTGATCCTGCCACACTCTTGTCTGAAGCTCGCCGCAGACAAGCATCTGACTGCCCTTTCTGAAGTACTTGCAGACAAACTCCGCCGTCTGGCGGAACGCGACGATCACAGGGAAATCGGTCTTCTTTTCCTCGCCCTCTTTTGCGTATCTGCGATCGACCGCAAGCGAAAAAGAGGTGACCGCCACCCCCGACGGGGTCTGTTTGAGTTCGGGATCGGCGGTCAGCCGACCCATCAGAATCACCTTGTTCATTGCCATTTTGATCTTCCTCTCTTTTTGTGGATTGCGGCAAGCTTTGCCGCACAGTATATCATCACCTCGCAGACAAGGACGATCGCACCGACGGCGATCACCGGCATTGCCTGTCCGATTGTCATGTTGTCAAGCTCGACGGCTCCGACTGCGCCGAGCATTATAAGTGCGCCGATCACAGGTAAAATTCTCCCGAAAGCGTCGGCTTTTTAAGTCTGCGTGTCTCTTTGCAATAGTCGCATTTTTCGCACCGCTCCGGCTTTACGATACCCTTCTTGACCGCATCGAATCCGGGGATTGCCGCCGCGAATTCGTCAAGGCAGAAGTCGAGCGAGCGTTGTTCGATCTCGATCGCATCGATCGCCGTGACCTTTTCTTTTGTTGCGCAGGCAAGCACGAAGGGGAGTTTTTTCCCGGTGTTCTGCCGCACGATCTCCTGATATACCGCCCCCTGCATGTCGTACCGCCATGCCTCGAAAAAGGGGAGCCTGCCGCGGTCGTCAAGCGTAAGATCGTCGAAATCCCTTATCACTTTTAAATCGACGATCATGTCCGGACGAAGCGAATCGATCTTGATCTTGACATCGACCCCCGCGATCTTTCCGGTCATTATGACCTGTTTTTCGCCCGACATGAGCTTTGAAAAATACCTGTCCCGCATCGTGCGGGTGATGATCTCGTTTGCCTGTATGTAGTCGCTTTTAAGCTCGCCGTCACGCTTGAAAATCTGCGGATGCGTCTGCCTGAATACATCGAGCGTACCCTCGTAAAAAGCATCGACGTAACTGCCGACAAGCAGTGATGTCGTCTCTTCCCGCCTGTATTTTCCCTTTATTTCGGCGAGTGCAGCCGCCTCGCAGTTGTCGAATGCTTTGTACTGGCTGACCGACATATACCGCATGTTCATCGCACGGCTGAAATAGTTGCCCGCATTAAGCTGTCTCATTCTGCACATCCTCGTATAATATAAGAGTAGTAGTTTTTTAAAGTTCCTCTCCAAGAACTTGAAG
>CALBLD010000155.1 GCA_937895775.1 uncultured Clostridia bacterium | reverse complement strand
TCAAAGACAAAAAATACACAGTCGGTATATGCCAGCTCGTCAAGCATGATGCACTCGATGCCGCGACCAAGGGCTTCAAGGATGCGCTTGTTGCCGAACTCGGCGAAGGAAACGTCGAATTCATTGAGCAGAACGGTCAGAATGATATAAACGTATGCTCGACTGTCATAAACGATTTTGTAACCAAAAGAGTCGATCTTATTCTTGCGAACGCAACGGCACCGCTCCAGGCTGCCGCCAACACCACACTCACGATACCGATTCTCGGCACGTCGATCACCGAATACGGAACCGCCCTTTCTATAAAGGACTTCAACGGAACGGTAGGCGGGAACATTTCCGGCACCTCCGATCTTGCTCCGCTTGACAAGCAGGCGGCAATGATTCCCGAACTTTTCCCGGAAGCGAAATCGGTCGCACTTCTTTACTGCTCGGGAGAGCCGAACTCGGCATATCAGATAAAGGTGATAAAAGACGAACTCGAAAAACTGGGTCTCAAAACGGTCGATTGCCCGTTCACCGACTCGAACGACGTAATTACCGTTTCGACAAAAGCCGCGCTTGAGGATGTCATATACATTCCCACCGACAACACTGCCGCGGCATGCAAGCAGGCGATAAACGGTGCGATAGGCGACACTCCTCTTATTGCCGGCGAAGCGGGCATCTGCGAGGGTTGCGGTGTTGCGACCCTTTCGATAAGCTATTACGATCTCGGAGCCGCAACAGGCAAAATGGCTGCAAAAATACTCCGCGGCGAGGCAAAGATATCCGAAATGCCGATCGCCTATGCGGACAAATTCACGAAGCTGTACAATCCCGCAAAATGCGATCAGCTCGGCATAAACAAATCGGAGCTTGAGGCAAAGGGATACACGCCGATCTCCTGACGAAAGGAAAACTATCAATGGACATACTCGGTTGGCTGAACACACTGCCCGGTGCCGCCGCACAGGGAATGATCTGGGGCATCATGGCAATAGGCGTGTTCATAACATACAAAATACTCGATATTGCCGATCTGACCGTAGACGGTTCGATCTGTACCGGAGCGGCTGTTTCGGCGGTACTTATAACAAACGGAATAAATCCGTGGGTGGCAATTCTTCTGTCGGTCGCAGCGGGAATGCTCGCCGGACTGATTACCGGTCTTTTTCACGCATTTATGGGAATACCGGCAATTCTCTCGGGGATTCTCACACAGCTGATACTCTGGTCACTGAATCTGAAGATCATGGGCAAGGCGAACATCGCGCTTTCGGTGAGGAGTTTCAATCTCATCATCGCACAGGTCTATTCGGTTAAAACGCTGATAATACTTGCCGCATTTGTCATAATAATAATCGCACTGCTCTACTGGTTTTTCGGAACCGAGCTCGGAGCGTCGCTCAGAGCGACCGGAAACAATCTGTACATGAGCAGAGCGCAGGGAATAAACACAGGACTTGCGAAAGTTATCGGACTGATGATATCAAACGGAATCGTCGCCCTTTCGGGCGCACTTCTCGCGCAGTATTCGGGTGCCGCGGACATCAACATGGGCAGAGGTGCGATAGTTATCGGACTTGCCGCCGTCATAATCGGCGAAGCACTTTTCTCAAAGATGTCAACGGGCTTTATCCTGCGTCTTCTCGGTGTCGTGATCGGCGGTATAATTTACTATTTCGTATATCAGACCGTTATTTTCCTCGGGCTCGATGCCGATCTGCTCAAAATGCTGTCGGCAGTGATCGTCGCCCTCTTCCTCGGACTTCCCTATCTGAAGAAAACATACTTCAGAGGCAAATCGAAGGGAGGATCGCGTAAAAATGCTTGAGATAAGAAATCTGACAAAAATATTTAATGCCGGTACGGTGAACGAAAAGGTAGCACTGTCCGATCTTTGCCTTAAGCTTTCGGACGGTGATTTTGTCACGGTTATCGGCGGAAACGGCGCGGGAAAATCCACAATGCTCAACATGATCGCAGGCGTATACCCGTCGGACGGCGGTCAGATTCTGATCGACAATGTCGATGTGACCGAGCTTCCCGAATACAAGCGGGCGAAATACATCGGCAGGGTCTTTCAGGATCCTATGATGGGAACTGCCGCCGACATGTGGGTTGAAGAAAATCTGTCGATCGCCGACAGGCGCGGAAAGCGGCACGGTCTTTCATGGGCAATAACCAAAACCGACCGCCGCAGATACAAAGAGGCTCTTGCGGAACTCGGACTCGGTCTTGAGGACCGTCTGTCAACAAAAATGGGGCTTTTATCCGGCGGACAAAGGCAGGCGGTAACACTTCTGATGGCAACGATCAAAGCGCCGAAGCTTCTTCTGCTTGACGAACATACCGCGGCACTTGACCCCAAGACAGCGTCAAAAGTGCTTGAGATAACCGACAGGCTCATAACCGAAAGCTCACTGACCGCACTGATGATAACCCACAACATGCGTGATGCGATAGCATACGGCAACAGGCTTATAATGATGAATCAGGGAAAAATCATCTTTGACATCTCCGGAGCCGAAAAGAAAGCACTTACCGTTGACGATCTTCTGAAAAAATTCGAACAGATCAGCGGCGAACAGTTTACAAACGACAGGACGCTACTGTCCTGACAACAAAAAAGAGTGCGGAACCGACGATTCCGCACTCTTTTTGTATCATTTTTCAGCTGTCAAGATATCTGCATGCCGCAAGTGCCGCGACTGCGCCGTCGCAGACTGCGGTTGTGACCTGTCTTACCGATTTTCTCCGACAATCACCCGCAACAAATATACCCTTGCTCCTTGTCAGGCAGTCCTCGCCGCTGTCGGCATATCCGCGACCGTCAAGATCGATCAGGTTTGTGAACGGTTCGTTTTGAGGAACAAGCCCGATCGCAACAAACATGCCGTCTATCCTAAGTTCACTTACACTTCCGTCATGCTCGTTTTTCAGCATTATCCCGCTGAGCGAACCCTCGCCGACAAGTCCCGCGACAGTCGTTCCGGTGATGATTTCGATATTTTCCTTTTCTCTGACCTGTCTGCAAAGCAGCTCTTCGCCGGTAAGAAAGTCAAGATTCTGCACGATAACTACTTTGTTTACGATATCGGCAAGCTGGAGTGCCTCCTGAAGTGCCGAATTTCCGCCGCCTATCACGGCGACATCCCTGCCCTTGAAAAAGGCTCCGTCGCAGACCGCACAGAAGGATATTCCCTCTCCGATCAGCTCCTCTTCCCCTGCAAGCCCGAGCATTCTGTGCCTTGCACCGGTCGCAATAATTACCGAACGCGCCTCAAATTCTCCGCTGTCGGTGACAACGGTCTTTACATCTCCGTCTCTGATGCCGGTAACCTCGCACATTTCCACATCGGCACCCTGATCGAGTGCCTGTCCGACCAGCTTTTCGGCAAATTCATTTCCTGTCACTTCGGAAAATCCGGGGATATTTTCAACTTTCGGTGAAAATGTGATCTGTCCGCCGAACACCGATTTTTCGATTACCAGTACCTTCTTGCCCGCGCGGCGCGCATATACCGCCGCCGTAAGCCCCGCGGGACCGCCGCCTATTCCGATTATATCATACATTATTTTCGTCCCGACCGTAACAAGGAAGCGGCAGACCGCCGTTTGCCGAAGATCTGCCGCTTCCCCGAAAATCGGTCTTTATCCTTCAATATATTTTTTGATCGGACCGACTCCGGTATATTTTTCGGTCTTTCCGTTGTCAATGACAACGAGAGTGGGAGCCTGCTTTATTCCGAGTGAGTTTGTCAGTTCGACATTCTCGGAGGCAAGCAATTTCTCGTAAATTACACCCGCTTTGTCAAGAAGCGCACATGCTATCTTGCAGTTGGGGCATGTTGCTGTGGTAAAGAGATAAATCCCGTCACGAAGCGTCATTTTCTTGTCGTCCGTATCGCATCCGCAGTTGTCGGCGGTTTTCGGACCGTTGTGCGTGAGTACCGAATTTTCGATATTGTATTCGAGACGCTCTTTGTATTCCTGAGTCTTTCCTGCGTTCCAGTTCTGTATCGGACGGTAATATCCGGTTATGCGGCTGTAAACCTCGGTGGGTTTGCCGCACTTCGGACATTCGAAATGCTCGCCGGATATATAGCCGTGATCCTTGCATACCGAGTACGTCGGAGAGATCGTGTAATACGGAAGTCTGTAATTCTCGGCGATCTTTCTGACAAGTTTTGCCGCCGCTTCCCAACTCGGAAGCTTTTCTCCGAGGAAAGCATGGAAGACGGTACCCGAGGTGTAAAGGGTCTGAAGCTCGTCCTGTATATCAAGAGCGGTAAAGATATCGTCGGTGTATCCGACAGGAAGGTGACTGCTGTTCGTATAATAGGGCGTGCCGCCGTTTTCGGAAGCTGTAATTATATCGGGATACTGCTCAACATCATGCTTTGCAAGACGGTAAGAGGTCGATTCAGCCGGGGTCGCTTCAAGGTTGTAGAGATCGCCGTACTCCTCCTGATAGTCGG
>CALBLD010000154.1 GCA_937895775.1 uncultured Clostridia bacterium | reverse complement strand
TGGTGCGGGTAAAAGCACACTTGCAAAAATGATAGCGGCAAAGCTCGGCTTTGTCTATGTTGACACGGGTGCGCTTTACCGGGCGATAGGACTTTTTTGCGAGCGGAAAGGCTTTGACAAGGGCGACAGCAAAAAAATCATTTCGTCACTGCCGGATATAAAGGTCGGTATTGCATACAAAGACGGAAGTCAGCACATATATCTGTGCGACGAGGATGTAACCGATCTGATACGCACACCGTCGGTATCCGAATGGGCATCCGCCGTCTCGTCGATCGGCGAAGTCCGCAGTTTTTTGCTTGATCTCCAAAGGGATATTGCAAACAAAAACAATGTAATAATGGACGGGCGCGACATAGGAACCGTGATACTTCCGGGCGCGGATGTGAAGATTTTTCTCATCTCATCTCCTCTTGCGAGAGCAAAAAGACGTCATCGCGAATATATTCAGAAGGGTATGGACATCACGCTTGAAGAGACGCTGAAAATGATGGAGGAAAGAGACATGCGTGACAGCACGAGAAGTGTTGCCCCGCTTATGGCGGCAAAGGATGCGGTCGAGCTTGACAATTCGGACATGACGGTTGACGAAGCCTTCAACGCCGCCATGGAAATAATCAAAGAAAAGACCGGGATCACGGTCTGATACAATCGGAGGAAGCTATGAATTTCTACACTGCCGCAAGGGCGTGTCTCGGCGGTTTTTTCAGATTCTTATACAACATCCGTATTGTCGGCAGAGAAAACGAGCCGACTGACGGTTCATTCATGGTATGTGCAAATCATCTCTCAAACAGAGACGTTATCATTCTCGGTGCGAGCTTCAAGCGGCAGGTACACTTTCTTGCAAAAGCGGAACTGTTCAGAGTGCCGCTCCTCAGGCATCTGATAAGAGCACTCGGAGCATTCCCGGTCGACAGACAGCATGCATCGACGGTGCTCGGCCCGATAAAGACAACAATCGGGATTCTGAATGACGGCAAAACGGTCGGGATATTCCCGCAGGGTACCCGTTACCCCGGCAAAGATCCGAAGCAGACGCAGATCAAAAACGGAGTCGGGATGATCGAATTTCATTCGAAATCAAAGGTCGTTCCGGTTCTTATAAAAACAAAGGGATGGCGTGTTCTCCCGTTCAAGCGTACATACGTCATAATAGGAAAACCGATCGAATACGATGAGTTCGGATTTACAGGCGGGCGATCCGCCGAATTTGCAAAAGCGGCAGAGCTTATCTTCTCCCGCATCAACGATCTCGCCTGAAAATATCATGGAAAAAATCACAGTCGGAAAATATGCCGGTTTCTGCTTTGGGGTGTCGCGCGCGGTAAACAGCGTAGCATCTCTTGTCGATCGGAAGA
>CALBLD010000153.1 GCA_937895775.1 uncultured Clostridia bacterium | reverse complement strand
GTACGGATAGTCAAAAAAATATCACGAAAGGAAAATCAAAAATGAGAAGAAAAAAACGCATGGTCATTATCTCGATCGTAATATCCGCGGTAATTCTGATATCTTCGGCGGTGATTTTTTCATCCCTGTCGTCGGCATCGGAGGCAAACGACGAACCGACATCGGCACTATCCGGATCGGAGGCAAATGAAAAGCAACCGACAGACGACGTGATCGATCCGATATTCCGGGATTACGCCGACTGCGGCAGCAAAGCGGCTCTTGAGTCACTGAGAGCTCATTCCTATTCAATGGGTGCATATTTTACACTGACGGACAAAAGCGGAAAATCAAAACAAGCATTTTATATGATAAAAATTCCCGCATATTACGGGGATCCGGGCGAAACGCGTCCGATCGAAGTATTTTCGGACGGTGAATGGCTGAGCATACCTTTCGATGAGCTTACCGATGAACTCAGAAGCATCGTCACCTACGAAAACTACACCATATCCGAATTTCCGATGACCGGTTTCATCAACGACTATGACAAGGTTGGCGGCACGGCAGAACTTATAAAGGACTGTCCCTACATTTTTTACGGAAAAATAACCGGGATACGCTTCAGCGCAAGAAAATACACCTCCTCATTCGGGAGCGGATACTCGGTACTCAAATACGGAGAGGAATTTCTCACGCTGTATGATATTGAAGTTTCGGATGTTTACACGGGCATTGTAAACGACCGTATCACACTGGTTGTGAACGGCAGGCATGCAAGCTATATGACCGAAAAGCAGGACGAAGCGATTGCCGAAGCGGGTTTATCCGACGACATTCCGGTTACGTCGGATCTTGCCATCGGCGAAAGCTATCTGTTTACTGCCGCGACTGCTGCGGACAGCCTCAACGAATACAGAGGCGTTTATTCAAAAAACTTCGCCTTCAAGCCGTCCGAAAGCGAAAAGCCGACGAGCGACAAAAGCGGCGCACCGAGCTATGAAAGCATTATGGCTTACCTTGACAGCAGTTTCAAGGCGGTCACCGAGCCGAAGAATCTGTTTGTAATGTCGTCATACGACGACTGTTTTAAGTCGGCACGGGCACTTTCCATGAGCAGTGATATCGGCGGTGACTCCATGAGCAGCATGAGAATGATGCTCGCCGGCAGTGCAGATTACACCATTCTGGTATCCGCAAAGACAAAAATTCATGTACAGCTTGATGACGGTCGCATATGGACGATCGTATTCGAATTCGGTGACTGCAACGAGTCGAATCTCGGCAAGCAGGATGCCGAATACATCAGGCAGTTTATTGCAGGGCGGCTCACAGCCTCGGAAGGCGGCAAATGGCACGCAGTCGATTGGCACCGTGATCCGATCTATAAGCTGTTTGAGTTCATGTATGTTGACTACTCATATATATCCGACTTCGGTTTTGAGGACGGAAGCGAGATAATTATCAGATAAAAAGGAGCATAAAACCGATGAAAAAGGCGATTTTCTCTTCTCTTTTGGCGTTATTACTAATTTGTGCGGTCGCCTGCACGGGCAACCCGGGCGAAACAAGCAAAAATGCCGGAACAACCCGCGGCGTACAGAGCGACGCCGACAAAACAACATCGTCTACGGTTTCTTCCTTCCCTTCGGTAAGCGATCTTCCGCCCATGACAAACGGTGATCCGAGCAATCCGAGCGACCCGCCCGCACCTGCGACGCAGTTACCGCCGCCCATCGACTACACATCAAGTCTTATTGTGGCGCACGGAAACAGCATCGAAAACTTCTGTGCTTCGCTTGAAGCAAGCAGCATAAGGAAGCAGGGACTTGCGATCAACGCGGATGCGGTAACCGCGCTCCTCAAATCGGGGCATGCAAAGGCGGAAGGATTTGAAATCCGTTCGATTATCTACACGACCGAAAACCCCGCATACGGAAAAACATTTCCGAATTACGACGAGAGCAAGCGGTTTGAAACACTCATTATTACATGGCACGACAGCGGTTGCAGCTGTCATCTCGGTATCTCGCGGACATGCGACGAATTTTTCTCGGTTGAGCTGACATACGACCCGTCAAATCCCGGCTTTACCCTTCCGAGCGGTCTCGAACAGGTAAAAATCGACGGATTTACCGATGCCGGATACAGGAAATCGACATCGGTCAGAAGCATCGACTGCAATCTGCCGGAAATCGATGCGGAAGGCGAGGCTGTCAGTATCGATCTGACAGTCGCCGACTACTTCATCAAAGTTGCGGACGATCTTACGGCAAAAATCAGAATCGAAGCGGCAGGCGGTCATTTTGACAAGGTTCTGTCCGACATAACCGTCATGTGCAAAGAGTTACGTTCCGTGAGCTGAAGCATGAGTTTTTTTCACTTAATCGGACACAAAAATCCCCCGAGGCGATTTCCCGGTATTCCCGGGAAATCGCCTCGGGGGATCGCTTACTGTTTTACTGTTCCGGCATTATATTTCCGTAACGGCCGTCATTTCTGCGATAGACGACATTGACCTGTCCGTCCGCATCGTTTACATAGACGAAGAACGAATGTCCGAGCAGATTCATCTGCATGATTGCCTCATCGGTAGACATCGGCTTCAGTCTGAAGGTCTTTTCACGCACCACGGTATTTTCGTCGTCGCTTTCATCGGTCGGATCGGGTGACGGAACATATGCATCCGACCCCTTCACAAAGACATCCTTACGCAGTCTCTTCTCAAGTCTTGTTTTATTCTTGCGGATCTGTCTTTCTATCGAATAGATACAAAGGTCAAGTGCGTTCATTGCGGTATCTTCCGCCTGTTCGCTCCTGAAAATTGTTCCCTGACTCACTACCGTCAGCTCGACTGTTTCAAGGTTCGGTTTCTTTCCCACCTTTACCTTTGCCGTCGCATCATCCCGGAAGTACTTATCGAATTTTGCCAGCTTCTTTTCAATATGATTTCTGAAATCCTGTGTAACCTCGACCTGTCTTCCCGTAATTGTGATCTTCATAATCCGTATCCGCCTTTCATATGTTTTTGCTTCCTTTCGGTTGCACTTTGATTATAGCACACATTTTATACAAAGTCAACACTTTTCAAAGCATATTTACTTGTTTTTTATAAAAAATTCACAAATGTTAATATTAAAAATAAAATTTGATGCTTTTTCGTTTTTTCTATTTACAAACGGTGTTTTTTCTGTTAATATATAGCGTATGGCATGTGAAGTCCGTCGAAACGCTTCCCGGGCGTTCAGACCCGATCTGCATATTTCGGGTCGGGGCATCACAATCCGGATCTTCTTTACGGACAAAGAAAGGAACTGTGACGAAATGGATTATTTAAAGGATCTTGACAACAAGGCAAGAATGGTCGGAGAAAAGGTTTATTTCCCGAATGACGAAAGCATCGCCGCCGCACAACTTGATTGTCTTGAGATATTATACGACTACAATGCGACCCGTCCGCACGACGGAAAGAAGCGTGCCGAGATACTGAAAAAGCTGTTTGCCGAGATCGGCGACGGCTGTTACATAGAGCCTCCGCTTCACGCAAACTGGGGATCACACACGCATTTCGGAAAAAATGTTTATGCGAACTTCAATCTGACCCTTGTGGACGACACCGACATTTATGTAGGCGACGGTGTCATGTTTGCGCCGAATGTCGTTGTTGCAACCGCGGGTCATCCGATACTTCCCTTCCTGCGCAAAAAGCAGGCTCAATACAATCTGCCGGTTCACATAGGAAAAAACGTATGGATCGGAGCGGGGTCTGTAATTCTTCCCGGAGTGAGCATAGGAGACAACAGTGTCATCGGAGCGGGGAGCATTGTTACCCGCGACATCCCGCCGAACGTCGTCGCATACGGCAATCCGTGCCGTGTTATACGCGAGATCGGAGAGAGAGACAGAAAATATTTTTACAAGGATCGTGAGATTGACATCCCGCTCGACGACTGAACAGTCTGCCCCGAAGAGGTTACCTCTTCGGGGCTTTCGGTTTTAGAGGTTATTTTCAAAATAGCTTTTCAGCTCATCGCATGCCTTTTTTTCGTCGGCTCCGCTTGCGGTCACTGTAACGGTATCTCCCGATTTGACGCAAAGGCTCATCACCGATATCAGTCGTTTCATATCTGCCTTTTTTCCCGATTTTTCAATAAAAAGTCCGGAAGAAAACTCTCCCGCCTTTTTAACGAGCATACCCGCGGGACGGGCATGTATCCCGAGCGGATCCTTTATCACATAACTGAAGCTTTCCATTTTAGCATCGTCCTTTTCTTTGTGTTTACGTCTTAAATATGTGCAGATCGGTCGGAATTTATTCAGATACCGCAGTTATATCCCGATCTCATACGCAAAACAAGCCGTCGTATCGTTTCGAAAGGAATTATCAGAAGCGACAGTCCGAACACAAACAGCAATCTGCCGGGCGACAGCGGTGCGGCTCTGAACACATTTCCGCCGAAATAGATCATAAGCAGCTGTATTACGGTTACGGCAATCATTATTGTAATAAAACCCTTATTCCCCGATATATGCGAGGCGAGGTTTATTCTCGGAGTACGTGCAATAAAGCAGTTGACTACGCCGAGGAAGATGAAAAGTCCGAAAAACGCCGACATAAACGGTCGCGGATTTTCGGCGTAGCCGAAAAATTCACGCACGATCGGAAGTTTGAGAAATCCTATACAGACCGCAACCGTAAAACCTGCCGAAAATGCTATCTGCTTTGCCATATATTTATTGACAAGCGGTTCATCCCGACGTTTCGGGGGTTCATCCATTGTCGAAGCGACCGGTGGTTCACCCGCAAACGCCAATCCGCCGAGGGTATCCATTATTATGTTTATCCAGAGCATCTGTATCACGGTCACCGGAGTATCTATCCCTATAAACGGTCCGAGAATCGACACGGTGACCGCACAGAAGTTCATGGTAAGCTGAAAAATTATGAATTTACGTATTGACTTGAAGATTGTTCTTCCGTACAGAACCGCTTTTACGATATACGCAAAATTATTATCAAGAAGCACGATATCGCCCGCTTCCCTTGCTATATCGGTTCCCGACCCCATTGCGAATCCGACATCGGCTATTTTCAGTGCGGGAGCGTCGTTTATTCCGTCCCCCGTCATTCCTACG
>CALBLD010000152.1 GCA_937895775.1 uncultured Clostridia bacterium | reverse complement strand
GGGCGACGTGTCTGCGTATATACCGACCAATATCATTTCGATAACCGACGGGCAGATATTTCTCGAAAGCGAACTTTTCTTTGCGGGACAGCGTCCGGCGGTCAATGTGGGGTTGTCTGTCTCACGTGTCGGCGGCTCGGCACAGACGCAGATCATGAAAAAATCGGTCGGAAGCGTGCGTCTTGATCTTGCACAGTACAGGGAAATGCAGGTGTTTACCCAGTTCGGCGGAGAGCTTGACGGCACGACCGCCGCGAATCTGCGCTACGGTGAGGGACTTATGACCCTTCTGCGGCAGAAAAACCGCAGTCCGATGAGTCTTTGCGAGCAGGTCATAACGCTGATCTGCGCACAGGCGAGACTCTTTGTCGATATCCCGGTAAAGGATATAAAGCGGGTGCAGGAGGGACTTATCGGATATTTTGAGCGTGAGCATGCCAAGCTCTGCTTCGGCATCGATCACGGGCTGGAATATACCGAGGAGCTGCGCCTCGGCATAGTCGATGCTGCAAAGAAATATATCGAAAAGGTAATATGATATAGCGGAAAGGAGGAGATCGGATGGCAAGCGCAAGTGAGATAAAAGCGAGGATTGACAGTATTGCCGAGACAAAAAAGGTTACCGATGCAATGTACATGATATCGTCTGTCAAGGTACGCCGCGCACGTGCCGAGGTCGAAAAGACGGCACCCTATTTCAGCGCGCTCAAGGAACAGATATCCGATCTGTTCAGATATATTCCGAAAACCTCCAACCGCTATTTTGCGGTTCCGCCTCCCGATGATGGCGACCACATGACGCACGGAATACTGCTTGTGACTTCGGATAAAGGTCTTGCCGGCGAATACAATCAGACCGCAGTGAAGGTTGCGGTCGAATATATGAAAAAGCACCCGAAAACGGTCGTTTTCATCGTAGGCGAGTACGGCAGACATTATTTTGCCGATCACGGGCTTGAGTTTGAAAGAGGTTTTTACTGTTCGGCGGCATTTCCGAGCCTTTACGAGGCGAGAAGAATATGCGTGGAACTGCTTGAATATTTCAACGACGGCAGACTTGACGAGATAAATATAATTTATACCGATTTCGGAAACGGCAGACCGAGCCGGTGTAAGCGGAGCTGTCTGCTTCCGCTTGAAAGAAGCAGATTTTATACCCCCGATCGGGAAATATCCTCCGACAGGGAGTTTTATCCCGACCCGGACAGTGTGCTCGACGGGATCATACCGAGCTACCTGACCGGATTCATTTACAGCTCGCTGGTGGACAGCTATTGCAGTGAACAGCAGGCGCGCATGAGCGCGATGAGCGCAGCGGGCGATAATGCGGAGGAAATACTGAAGCGTCTGCGTACCGAGTACAACGGGGTCAGACAGGCGGCTATAACGCGGGAAATGACCGAAATAACCGCTGGAACCAAAGCTCTCGCGGCAAAAAGAAAACGTCGTGTATTGAAAAATGACAGGTAACGGCTTATGAACAGGCAGTTTGCCTTCTCCGACTTTTTTGAAAGGAAAGAAATCCGGAATGAGAGATAACGAGAATACGGGAATTGTTGCAGGCGTCAGCGGACCTGTTGTTGACCTGCTTTTTGAAAAAGGAGAACTTCCGAAAATAAAGGAGAAAATCGTTGCGACCGTAGGGAATACCGAGCGGGTTATGGAGGTTTCGCGGCATATGGGCGAGCGGATAGTCCGTTGTGTTATGCTCGGCGCGGCGGAGGGACTTTACCGCGGGCTTGAGGTCAGACCGACCGGAGAAACACTGACCGTCCCTGTCGGCGAGCATGTTCTCGGAAGAATGTTTGACGCTCTCGGTAATCCGATCGACGGGGGAGACAAACTGCCGTCCGATACGGCAAGGCGGAGCGTTTACAAAAAAGCTCCGGGGTATACCGAAAGAAATTCCTCGGAGGAGATGCTCGAAACCGGAATAAAGGTCATCGATCTGCTTGCTCCTTATGCGAAGGGCGGCAAAATCGGACTGTTCGGCGGAGCCGGAGTCGGCAAAACGGTGCTGATACAGGAGCTTATACACAACATAGCTACCGAACACGGCGGATATTCGGTATTTACCGGAGTCGGAGAGCGGAGCAGAGAAGGCAACGATCTTTTTACCGAAATGAAGCAGAGCGGGGTCATAGACAAGACTGCGCTTGTCTTCGGTCAGATGAACGAGGCACCCGGAGTAAGAATGAAGGCTGCACTGTCCGGGCTGTCCATGGCTGAATATTTCAGGGACGAGGAACACAAGGACGTACTGCTTTTCATTGACAACATATTCAGATACATACAGGCGGGGAGCGAACTGTCAACCCTTCTCGGACGTATGCCGTCGGCGGTCGGCTATCAGCCGACCCTTGCGGGCGATCTCGGCGAACTTGAGGAACGCATAGCATCGACGAAAAACGGATCGATAACATCGGTGCAGGCGGTCTATGTTCCCGCCGACGATCTTACCGACCCCGCACCCGCGACGACCTTCGTGCATCTGGATGCGACGACCGTACTGTCGAGAAAGATCGCCGAACTCGGAATCTATCCTGCGGTCGATCCGCTTGAATCTTCTTCGAGAATACTGGAACCCGATGTGGTCGGCGATCTGCATTACGGCGTTGCAAGGCAGGTGCAGGAGACGCTGGAACATTACAGGGAACTTCAGGATATAATTGCGATACTCGGCATGGATGAGCTGTCCGACGAGGATAAGCTTACCGTACACAGGGCAAGAAAACTGCAAAGATTTCTTTCACAGCCGTTTGCGGTTGCCGAAAAATTCACCGGTGTACCCGGGGTATATGTCCCGCTTGACGAGACGATAAGGGGTTTTTCGGCGATAGTTTCGGGGGACACCGATGTGTATCCCGAATCGGCATTTTTCAATGTCGGTACGATCGACGATGTCTGCGTAAAGGCGAAAAAGGAGAGTCGCGCGTGAAAAGTTTCAGACTTGAGATACTTTCCCCGGAAAGGGCGTTTTACGTCGGCGATGCCGTTTCGATCAGGGTTCCGATAAGTGACGGACTGATCGGGATAATGGCGGATCATCTCCCGCTTACCGCGGCAATTGAGGACGGAGAGCTGACATTTACGAAAACCGACCTTACCGAAACCGTCTGCGCGGTCACGCGCGGAATACTTGATGTTACCGACGGGAGGGTCAGAATCCTCTGCGAGTCGGCACTGCTTCCGGGCGAGATCGACGAGGAAAAGGAGCGCAGGGAAGCGGAGGAAGCGGCGGGCAGACTCCGTGAGAAACGGAGCGCAAAGGATTACA
>CALBLD010000151.1 GCA_937895775.1 uncultured Clostridia bacterium | reverse complement strand
GCCGACAAGAGACGGCAGGAGCAGTCCCACGCACAGCAGTGCGGATACAAGAGTTCTCACGAGTGTTTTTTTCATAACAATCCTCCTTTATTCGCCGATCAGACCGAGAGACATCAGACTTTTTTCTATGAATGTCCGATCTGCGTCGGAAAGAACGAAACAATAGGTGCCGTCCGAAACAAAACCGTCGTATATTTCATATCCGACCGCGGCTATGCCGCCTGCGAAATCGAATCTGACGGAAAACAGCGGTGCGGCATCCGGTTCTTTGCTTGTGGGATTTTCGTCGCACACCGACCGCAAAAAGTAAAAAAGACGCTCGGTTTCGGCTTTGTCTTTGTCGCCCGGAACCGATTTCTGCATATCGCTGTCCGAATACGTGACCGATTGCAGGACCTTCGGAGACTCTGCGGTATCGGTTGCATTTTTATCGATGCCGTATGAGTTGCTGTTTTCGACGCCGTTTGCTTTGTCGTGGAAGAGTCGGGAAAAGACCGGTATACATATCAGAGCGACCGAGACGAGCGCGGCAAGCGTTCCTGTTGCTCCGATCAGCTTTTTTTTGCGCTCTTTCTCGTTCAGACGCCCGGCGGCAGCCTTTTCATATACGAGTTTTTCAAATTCTTCTCTGCTTCTCATAAGCCGCTTCACCTCCCGCATGCCTTTCCATGTCGGCGCGTATTGCCTTTTTTGCCCGATATAAAAGGTTTTCGATCTGCTTTTTGCTTTTTTTCATTACAATTGCCGCCTGCCCGCAGGACATGTCTTCAAAATAGACAAGCTGTATCGCGGTTCTGTAATCGTCGCAAAGCCGTCCTATCGATGTGCGGAGCAGATCGGCATCTTCGTTTGCGATCGCAAACTCCTCGGGAAGCGGCGTACTGTCGTGCATTTCGCCGCAATCGTCGATAGGCAGTATCGGCACGCGCTTCCTGCGGCGCAGGCAGTCGATCGCACGCGATCGTGCAACGGTATAGAGATATGTTTTGAGCGGATATGAAAAATCGTATTTTTCGGGATGCAGTATGAGAAATGCAAATACGTCGGCGGCAATGTCTTCGGCAGTGCCGATGTCATGCACAAATCCGTTTATGAAATATATCAGGCGTTCGCGGAAGGCATCGAGCACTTCCGTGAATGCCGACATGTCTCCGTCAAGATAACGTCTGAAGCTTTGTTCGGGGATGTCCATATTGTTCCTCCATACTCTTATACGAACGAAATCCGAAAAACACTCACCTGTTTGAAACTTTTTCGATTGTTATTATAAAATTGTCACGGCAAAACAAATGTCGGGCAGACAGACGGTTATTGTTTTACGAAATATCTGCCGTCCCTGCGTTCGGGCGCGTCCGGGTAATCGCCGTCGGCGTATCCGACGATAAGATGTCCGATTCCCTCGTAGTTGCCGACTATTCCGAGCGAGGCGAGGATGTCCTTTCCGTCCGCACTGTCGAATTCCTCTTTTGCTCTGTGAATCCAGCAGCTTCCGAGTCCGAGCGCATGCGCCTCAAGCATCATGTTGCCGATCGCGAGCGAACCGTCATACAGATATGTGGGGAAATCCCTGTTTCCGAGTACGACAAAAACAGCGGGTGCGCCGTAGAACGGGTCGGTGCCCTCTCTGCCCATGATTTTCGCGTTCATTGCCGACAGTCTGTCGCGCAGGGCGCGGTCTGTTATTTCAAGTATCAGTGCGCTCTGTCTGTTCATGCCGCTTGCCGCATACAGCCCCGCTTCGGCGATCTTTGAAAGAAGTTCTGCGGAGGGCAT
>CALBLD010000150.1 GCA_937895775.1 uncultured Clostridia bacterium | reverse complement strand
GGCCGAACATGACCTGCATATCGTCGTCCGTCATGCCGGATGACCATCCGATTTTGTCGGAATCCGCATCGATCGACCCGCTCTTGTCGGAGTCGACGATACTTTCGGGAAGTCTGACGTCAAAGACGGGAGAAAAACTGCCGAGCATCATCATTCCGCCGACCGTCGGCGCAAGCAGCGTGCAGTAAATAATGAATCCGCAGAGTGCACCGAGCAGTGCGCCGGGCAGATTTCTCTTGCCTGTCGGCTGAGCAAATCCGCGGGCTGCCGGAGTTTTTGCCTTTTTCGGGGCGGGAGCCGACATCGGTGCCGCCGCCTCTGTCTGTGCGGCGGTTTCCTGTGCGGGAATCTCCGTCTGAGCGGCGGTTTCGGTCTGCGCGGTCGCTTCGGGAGCCGATACCGCAGGCTTTTTTCCCTTTGCCGGGGTAATTTTCATGAAAAGTCTTGCAAGCGGAGCGGTGGCAAGCGTAATGAGCGGACGCGCGATCAGGTATATCAGTCCGAACGCAAGGCAGGCGATCAGCGAGGCGATCACAGCTCTTACAATCTCGGTTCCCGATGTAAATTCGGTCAGAAACGCCGCGTCGGTCTTAGCCGCCGCTTTCACCGCAATCGCAGCAAGTGCCTTGCCCGAGAAAAATCCGACAAGCCATGACACTCCCGCCGCAACAAACGCCGACAGTACGGTAAGCAGTGTCCGCGCGGCGTAATACTGCCAGACAAGCTCCTTGGCGCGGAACATTGTCGGCAGGACAAACGCGAGCGAAAAAACAAAAAAGATCACTGTTGCGATAAACGCGATCATACGAACCTCCCTCCGCACCGTTTTTGCGGCGCAGAACACAGAATTATATAAATCATCACTCATTTGAGCAGGGTTTTGTTTCTTTTTCTATTTTATCACATATTTTTGTCCGTTTCAATAGAATCTTAACATTTTATTAAAAATAATTTAATCCGCACTTGCGAAATATTCTATATAATTATCGACAAAGTTAGGAGAAAAACGAAAGGAAACCACCATGACAAGAAACGAAATAGACAAAAAATACAAATGGGACATGACGGCGGTCTTTGCGTCGGATGACGAATTTCTTACCGAGGCAAAGTCGGTCGAAACCGAGATAAACGGCTTTGACCGTTTTGCGGACGAAATGATCGGATCGGCAGAGGGACTTCTCTCGGCGGTCGGCACGCTTACCGCGATACACAGACGGCTCGAAAAGCTCGCAGATTACGCTTCGCGTTCGTTCGACGTGGACAAGACCGACAACGCAAAGCAGGCACTTGACGGCAGGGTCGAAGACCTCTACAACAAACTCGGCGAACACTCCAGCTTTTTCGGCGGCAAAATTCTCGAAATCGGCAAAGAAAAGTTCGAAAGTTGGGCAAAAGAGCTTCCCGGACTTGAAGATTACCGCCGCACGATAGAAGAACGTCTCCGCTATGCTCCGCACACGCTCGGAGAGAGCGAGGAAAAGCTTCTTTCCACCCTCTCGGCATCCCGCGGCGGCTGTGCAAACGCATATTCGATTCTCACCGACTCGGACATGAAATTCGGAAAGATCCGCGGAGAGGACGGCAGATACACCGAGCTTACCGATTCGAATTTTGTGGTATTTCTGATGTCCTCCGACCGCAGGGTCAGAAAAGCGGCGTTCGACAAGATGTACGGAACGCTCGGCTCCTTCAAAAACACGATCGCAACGATCATGAACGGCTTTGTAAAGGAGCAGGTCGCATGGGCGAAGGCGAGAAATTACCCGAGTGCAATGGAAGCGTCGGTATTCAGAGACGATGTTCCGGTTGATATCTGCAACAATCTTATCGACACGGTTGAGGAAAATCTCGGCGTACTCTACCGTTATTACGATTTGAAACGCCGCATGCTCGGACTGTCGAAGATTCATCTGTACGATCTGTACCCGTCAATCGTCGCCGACTGCGACAGGAAATACGAATACGACGAGGCGGTTCCCATGGTGCTTGAGGCACTTGCTCCGCTCGGAAAAGACTACACCGATACCCTTAAAAATGGCTACGAGAGCGGCTGGGTCGATGTCTACCCCTCTCCCGGCAAGAGAGGCGGCGCATACAGCGGCGGCGCATACGACACCGCTCCCTACATGCTCCTCAACTACAACGGCACCTTTGACGACGTGTCCACCCTCGCGCACGAATCGGGACACTCGATGCACAGCTATTACTCCTGCAAGAACAACAGCTTCCAGAACAGCGGATACACCATATTCGTAGCCGAAGTTCCGTCCACCGTCAACGAGCTTCTGCTCGCAAACGACCGTCTTGCAAAGGCGACCGACAAAAAGGAAAAACTGTTCATTCTGAACCAGCTTCTCGAAGTATTCAAAGGCACCCTTTTCAGACAGACCATGTTCGCAAAATTCGAAAAGGTTCTCTACTCGCTCTGCGAATCGGGAGAAACGCTGACTGCCGATCTGCTCTGCGAAAAATATTATGAGATCGCAAAGAAGTATTTCGGAAAAGGTGTCGTCGTTGACAAAGCTATCGCCTGTGAATGGATGCGCATCCCGCATTTCTACTACAATTTCTATGTGTACAAATACGCGACCTGCATTTCCGCCGCCGCTGCGGTTGTAAAGCACATCGAACGCGAGGGCGACGCATATGTGGACAAATACAAGGCGTTCCTCTCCTGCGGATCTTCAAAGTCGCCGCTTGACAGCCTCATGGTCGCGGGCATCGATCTGCGTTCCCCCGAGGTGGTAAAGGACGCGATCTCGCTCTTCTCCGATCTGCTTGACCGTTTCGAAGCGGTTCTTGCCGAATAATTTTTCAAACAGGGCTCAAAACCGCCACGGACGCCTCTTTTCTGCGTCCGTGGCGGATTTTTATATTTTTCCGGCAAATCGGCGGTAGCCTGTCGGCGTACTGCCGACCGGTTCCCTGAACACGCGGCAGAAATGGAACATGTCGGGAAAGCCGCATCGCGCGGCGACCGTACCTACACTGTCACGGGTACCCGAAAGTTCCTCCTTGGCTTTTTCGATCCTTGCACGAAGAATATATTTATGCGGCGTAATGCCGTATTTTTTTACAAACAGCCTGCGCAGATAGACCTCGCTGATGCCTGCGGCGGCGGCAATATCGTCATTGCGCAGATCGGCATCGAACATATGCCCGTTCAGAAACAGCTCTGCGGGACGGAGAATGTCAAAGCGGTCGTCCGCGCCGCTTTGCACCTGTTCAAGCAGTTCATATGCACATCGCATGACCTTCAGGCGGTTCTTTTCGTATGCGTAAGCGTGAAAAAGTGATTCATAGGCATGAAGGCAAAGTCCGGGATTTGACAGCGGCAGGGCGACAAACTCCCGAAGTCCGAAGCCGTCCGCCGTGAAATTGACAAGCGGAAATGCTCCCGTGGCATTTCCGTGCAGATCGTAGGTCGCACCCATCGGAAGCAGAACGGCGCACGACGGGTCGGAGACGCATGTGTTTCCGTTATGCACATAGGTGATTTTTCCTCCCCTGCAAAGCGAAAGTCCGTAGCACGGGCGGTTATCCATGTGAAAAAAGCGTCCCCGCGACGAAAACACGGTCACGACCTCATTGACCTCAAGCAAAGTTATTCCGTCCGATATCCTCACAGACGTCACCTCCCGGCATCGTTTCTGCTCTCATTATATCCTTTTTGACAAACATGTCAATGCTTTTCGGAATATCTGTATCAAAAAAGACAAATCTGTACTGTTTTATGTATTGAAGATATCCGCATACGGGTCTATAATTAAGCCATCAGACAGATAAAGGAGCGTTTTTATGGATTTTCACGAAAAAATTGCGGTGGTGACAGGCGCCGCATCCGGCATGGGATTTTTGTTCTGCAAAAAGCTTGCCGATCTCGGCGGGGTCGCCGTGCTTGCGGATGTGAACGGCGAAGCCGCCCGCTCGGCAGCCGACGATATATGCAAAAATCACCCCGGACATGCGGTCGGCATCGCCTGCGACGTCCGTTCTTACGATCAGGTGAGCGCGGTACGCGACTTTGCGGTCGAAAGGTTCGGACGCATCGACCTGCTTGTGAATTTTGCGGGCGGTGCGGAAACGCGCATGCTCGGAGTTTCGGGTGAATTCCCCGACATTCCGATCTCGGTATACGACTGGGGCATCGACGTCAATCTCAAGGGTCAGTTCTATTTCGGTCACGCCGTAATGAAGCAGATGCGCGAGCAGAAAAGCGGTGTTATCGTAAACATCGGTTCGATTACGGGAGAGGAAGGCTGTGCGGTGAACGTCGCCTATTCGGTGTCGAAAAGCGGTGTCATGAACGGTCTGACAAAATCGCTTGCGCTCTACGGCGCAAAATACGGCGTGCGCTGTGTCTGCGTGTCGCCCGGTCCGGTGCTGACCCGTCCCGGCATGGCTGCCATGAAAACGGCGGTCGGTCGTGCGGCAAGTCCCGACGAGATTGTCGATATGGTGCTGTACGTCGCCTCCGACGAGGGTGCGTTTCTTGACGGTGTCAACATTCTGATGGACGGAGGCCGCAACATCATGCGGAACAAGGACTGATGAGAAAATTTCTTAAGGTCGGTCGCCCGACATTCACGATGATGATACAGGCGCGGGAAAAATCCCGCGTCACCGAGCTTATGGAAAAAGGCAAAAACGGCGGTGCGGACGCGTTCGGTCTCCAGCTCGAACAGCTCCTGCCGCAATACCGCACAGAGAAGCATCTGCGGGAGATGATTTCCGCCGCCGAAGGAAAGCCCGTCTATGTCACCGATTACCGCACAATGCTGAACACCGGCATGTCCGACGACGAACTGACAGCCGAGCTTCTGCGTGCCGCTTCCTGCGGAGCCGCACTTATAGACATTATGGGTGACATGTACGCCCCGACGCCGTTACAGCTGACAGACGACCATGTCGCCGCAGAGAGACAGAAAACTCTCATCCGAAATATTCACGACCTCGGTGCCGGGGTTCTGATGTCCTCGCACACATCCTGCTTCTGCCCGGAGGACACCGTTCTCTCCATGATCCGGAAACAGCGCAGTCGGGGAGCGGACATCTGCAAAGTCGTGACCTCCGCCGACACGCGCGACGAGCTTTACGAAAACTTCCGCATAAGCGAACGTCTCGCGCGTCTGCCCTATCCGTCGCTTTTCCTCTGCAACGGCAGATTTTGCCGCCGTCACCGTTTGTTTGCGCCATTTCTGGCGGACGGCATTTTTCTCTGCGTTGCCGAACAGGACGACCTGTCAACCCGCAGTCAGCCGCTGCTTTCGGATGCACGTTTGCTGTGGCAGAAAATTCAGGAAGGAGAAACAGACAAATGAAAGCGATTATTATCGAAAAAGACAAAAGCCTTTGCCTCAAAGATGTTCCCGATCCTGTGATCGATCGGTCGCAGGTACTGATAAAAGTCGCATATGCGGCGGTCAACCGCGCCGATCTTATGCAGAGGGAGGGATGTTATCCGCCGCCTCCCGGCTGTCCCGACTGGCCCGGACTTGAAGTATCGGGCACGGTTGTAAAGGTCGGAGAGGATGCCGAAAAATCGGGCAGAGTCAGAGTCGGCGACCGTGTCTGCGCACTGCTCGG
>CALBLD010000149.1 GCA_937895775.1 uncultured Clostridia bacterium | reverse complement strand
GCCCGCAAAAACGCCGTCGCTTATAAGTCCGACCGTGAAGTCGGTGCCGTTGCCGGCGGTATAGTGCAGCTTCTTTATGCCGAGCGAATTCAGATACTCGTAGCGGTGTTTCAGATCGGCATTGTGAACATTCCATGCGGCGATCGGATCGTCATCGACTCTTGAAGTTGCAAGTATTGCTTCCCACAGCTTTTCAACCGCAACCGATGTGCGAAGTCCCGGGAACACCTTTTTCGCCCATGCTTTTCCGGGCACTGCGGCGATAACCCACTGGTATCTGTTGTCCATTCTTTCCCTGATCGGCTTTATGATCTTGTATTTTGCCTGATTTGCCTTCGCAAGCTTTGCCTGATTGATGCCCTTGAGTCCGTCGGGATCAGACGATTCGAGATAAATCATAACCGGAAGCACCTGCGCACGGCGTTCAAGCTTTGCGACCTCCCAGTCAAGCATGCGGTTCATTATCTTCTGTGAGCGATAACGCGTGTGTATTTTTGCAAGCGGCTGATAGCCCCATTCGACGTTTACGGTCGATGCGCCCGCTTTGTAGCACTCCTCAACGACCATCTGAACAAACTCGGGCTGGTCGAGATCGGCAATTACCGTAACCTCCTGCCCTTTCCGGACATTGCCGCCCGCTTTCGCAATCAGCTTTGCATAATTTCTGAGTACGCTTTTCTTCATTTTCGTTTATTTCCTTTCGTTTTATGATAATTTAATATTCCGCAATCATGCAGCTTATGATTAGGAGCTGCACTTTTCGGCGTCCATCGCAAGTGCAAACATGAGTACCGTAAGCGGGTCGCCAAATTCGGTAATGTCGATCACATAGGTGTCGGTCCATTTGAAAAGCTGTTTTGAAAGATAGGCAACCGCTCTCCCGTCGGCATCGGTAATCGTGTAATCAAATCCGAAGAAATCATCGCCTTCAACCGTCCACCCGCAGAAATCTATGTCAAACACCGGCTTGAAGAAGGTAAACCGCTTGCTTATACTGCCGACATAGTTTTCGCTGTTTTCTCCGACATAAACATCGAATTTCGGGTGAAGAAAAGTAAACACCCTTTCCTTTACCGTTCCGACCTCTTTTCCGCAGGAATCGAATATTTTCAGGCAATGTCCCCACGAAAGCTGTCCCTTTACCGTGTACACGGTATTTCCCGCCTCGTCGTATATATCGTAGCTGTCAAACCACGAAAACATTCTCTGCTTGAATAAAAGTCTCATTCCGCCTCCGAAATAATTACTGCTTTGTTACGTTAAGACAAACGGCGCAGAGCTGTCCGTCTCCCGGAAGTCCGCCGTGAACGGCACCGATATAATTATCTCCGAGCATTTCAAAGAAATCGCCGTCGATCATAAGCTCGGGAAGTCTGCCGACGATTTCCCCGTTTTCGACCAGATAGGCAAGCTGTACCGGCGTTGCGAAATGTCCGTCGGGAGTTGTATCTCCGCCGGATGCCATAACGACATACACAGCCTTGCCGGGAACAAGTCCGGAAAGCGTTTCGGCGGTCGGACTGACATACAGTCCCGAAACGCCGTATGAAGGAACTCCGTCATACGCCGCATCCGATGTCTTTGACGGCGAAAGTCCGAACTGCGCCGCCGTGTTCTTTGACGTAAGCACCGATTCAAGCACGCCGTTTTTGATTATCGGTGATCTGTAATCCTCCGAGAACTGTCCTTCGCTGTCGAAGAAGCAGGATCCGGGGTTGCTTTCGTAATTTCTGTCGTCGGAAAGCGACAGCTTTTCCGAAAAAATCTTCTGTCCGAGTTTTCCGCTCGCCAGCGATGCGCCCGACACATAGACTTCACCGACAAAATTGCGGAGCAGTGTTCCGAAAAGATCGGCGGGAGCAAGTATCACCGGCATCACGCCGTTTTCGATATCTGCGGGCTTGTAGTACGCGTCGTGAAGGATCCGACAGTCGTCAACCGCCTTGTCGGGATCGAACTTTGTACCCTCGTAGCCGTAGAAGCAGTCCATAAGGTTGCCCGAGCCTCTGCTCTGGAAAAGCAGTTCTATGCTGAGCGCATTTCCCGACGAAACGAGATGTCTGCCGAGTGAGCTTCTGTATTCGTCCTCGCTTCCGTAAAGCCTTATCTTGTTGCTGATCGCAAAATTCGGGCATGCCGCCGAGATTCTGTCGAGCATTTCCTGCATTCTCGGCAGAAATTCCTTTGCGGGAACGATCTCGCGCGCATGCTCTTCCTTTACTTCAACGGCAGCATCGGGAGCACAGACATAAGGTAACCCGAGCGAAAGTGCTTTTTCTGCTGTTTCGGTAAGCTTTTCTTCGTCCGGCTTGCCGAGCGAACCGCCAACTCCGATCTTGCCGTCGCGGTAAACTCTCACGGTTCCGGTTGTTTCTTCTTTTTTGCGGTAGCTGTCAACCTTGCCCGCTGTTACGTTCAGGGTGACCGACGCGCTTCTGCTTACAATATATTCTTTATACTCTTTTTCCATTTGTATCGCCGCCTTTGCTGTTTACTGTACGTTCATTGACGAAACTCTGACATACGGTCCGCCAAATCCCACCGGGAGATTCATCTGCTCCATCTTGCCGCATCCTCCGGTCACGAAGGACAGCATATGCAAATCGCTTGTAAGACCGTCGATAAGTCCGAGCGTTTCAAACACGCTTCCGGTAATTACACTGATCTGAACCGGTCTGCCGAGCTTTCCGTCAACGATTTCGTAAGCCACATGCGGCGCAATGGTAAATGTGCTCATTCCGCTTCCGTGCTTTATCGTCTTGATGTAATATCCCTTTTTAATCGGTGCGATAAGCTGATCGAAGGTGAGATCGCCCGGTTCAATGTAAGTGTTGGTCATTCTGACTATCGGCTCGAAAGTGCAGTTGATCGCACGTGCGTTTCCGGTAAGCTCCTCCCCGAGAGCATTTGCGGTCAGCGCACTGTGAAGTCTGCCGGCAAGCACGCCGTTCTTTATAAGATAGTTCTTCCTTGCTTTGGTTCCCTCGTCGTCATACGGAACATATCCGCAGCCCTCGACCTCTCCGCACTCGGCGATCGAAAGTATATCCGACCCGACCTTCTTACCGAGCTGCCATTCGTTGCGCATGCTCTCGTCCGAAAGCATGAAATCGGATTCGGATTTGTGTCCGAACGATTCGTGAGCGAAAACACCCGCCGCCTCGGGAGAAAGCACAACCGGGTACTTGCCCGCATCTGCCGGCACCGATTCGCGCATGAACTTTACCTGCTCGGCAAACTCGGCGGCAATTGTCTCCTCTTTGCCGCGCAGATTTTCGAACAGCGTATCTCCCGCCTGCCAGTGAGCGGACAACTTTTTGTCACCCTCGACCATGTTGCAGTAAAGCGCAATCCCGCAGGTCTGATAATCGTATGCGATATCTGCGCCGAGCGAGGATACAAAGCCGAATATGCTGTTTCTGTCAAGATAATAGCCTGTCGGCATTGTCATGCACTTTTCGGCGGACAAAAACGGCAGATAGCCGAGAAGCAGTCTGTTTTTCTCATCGCCCGATATATTTCTGACCGAGCGGTCTTTGAATTTGAAAATTCTGTCTTTGTTTGTTTCGAATTTGGCGACAACCGGGTCGGACAGTATGTCGCGATTCGGAGTTGCCGCTTCATAGAGCGAATCAAGCTCCTTCTGCACATCTCCGATGTCGGTAACCGATGCATAATACCACATTCTGCCGTCATATACGCGTATAAACGCTCTTATTTCGTTTTGTGTTTTGAATTCGATAGGGTTGCCGTTCTGGTAGCCTATCACGGTGCGGAACCGATCCTCGGTTCGTACATCGGCATAAAAGCCTTCCCTGAATTTTATCATTTCACTTTTCCTTTCAGTCTGCGGGTACGGTTACCCGCAGTTTACGAAGATATTATGATTTTATCACTTTTTTCCGTTTTTTTCAAGTCTTTTTAAAAAAGTCTTTGACAGAAAACAAAAATTTTTTCGTCCGTACACGCAGAAGCAGGGTCACCCGTTGAGGGTGACCCTGCTTCGCTTTACCAACCTTTTTAAGCGCGGTATTACTTACCGACGCAGGAGTCAAGCAATAAGTATAATATCCGATTGATTATTCTGCCGGCTCGATGGTGAGCTCGTGAAGAATAACGCCGATTTCCTCAAGACGTGCGCCGAATCCGCCGCCGCCTACGATAGGATCGGTATCGGTGTAGCTGAACATAAGCTGACCGTTGAAGTAGCAGTCGATAACGCCGTCATCCTTTACGTCTGCGGTAAGGGTGAAGGTGTCGCCATGCTGATACTGGTAGCCTTCCATGTCTGACTTAGGAGCAACGAGCCACGACCATGCGGTTGTGTTCCAGTAAACCTTTGCAAGTCCCATTCCGCCGCCGTCTGCGCAAAGCAGGAAATAGTAAGCGTAGTCATTCTCGAAGAAGTAAGGATTGTAATCCTCGCCTGTAGCCTCGATAATGTCCTTAACAGCTCCGCCCTGCAGGCAGAAGATGATACCGTTGTCGTTGGAAGTGTTATCTGCTGCCGAAGTGAATTTTCCGGAGATCTTTCCCTTGGGGCATGTAGCTTCCCACGAGCTGATCATCGAAAGTCTCATGGTCGCAACGATCTTGCCGTCCTGAAGTTCGGGGAATCCGTTGTTGCATACATAGGTGTAGCCGCCGAAGTCCTCGATAACCTCGTCCTTCTGGTAGTAAGCATAAGGACCGGTTGCGGGAGCCGACGAAGGAGGAGGAGTAACAGTGGTCTGAGCCGGAGTCGTTGTTACATTTGCCTTTGTTGTTGCGGCAGCAGTTGTGCCGGGAGCAGCTGTGGTTGCGCCGGCAGCGGTTGTTGTTGTTCCGTCGCCGCCGCATGCAACCATTGCAAGTACAAGTGCAACGAGCATAACCGCGGAAACTGCAATTTTGATAAAGTTTCTCATAATAAAGCCGTACCTTTCATTTTTAATTGTTCAGTCCTGTCGGACATGATTGGTTGGTATTCATATTATAGCACTTTTTTTCGGATGTGTCAATGTACATTATGACGAAAATTGTGCAAAAATCGGACAACATGCACGGCAATGACGCTTACAACGCGGTTTTTTTGTGAATTATTTCAGTACCGAGATAGCGTCGGATATCGTCTTTTCGCAGGCTTCCTTGCCGTATCTGTCAACATCCGCCTTGTTTTTCTCGCCGTGAGTGAGGCATCCCGCACCGCCTATGCAGCCGCCGACGCACGCCATACCCTCGATGAAGTTTGCGTCAAGTCTGCCCTTGGATTTCTGGAGAAGCGCGATTTTGCATGCCTCGATCCCGTCGCAGGCGCATGCTTTGAGTGCAAAGCCGTCAATGCCCTGCTCCCTCAGACCTTCGGCAACCGCATCGGACAGCCCTCCCGAGCGCGCGAATATTCTTCCGAAATAGGAGGCGTTGTCAAGCACATCCTCGGGAAGCGAGGTTATATCGATATCTCTGCTGTCGAACAGTGCCTGAAGCTCCTCGAATGTCACCGCGGCATCAACATACGGCTTCACCGATTCCTTCTGAACCTCTCCCTTTTCGGCGGTACACGGACCTATGAAGATCACCCTGCACGGACCCTCATGCTCTTTTAT
>CALBLD010000148.1 GCA_937895775.1 uncultured Clostridia bacterium | reverse complement strand
CGCCCGAATCTCTGCCGTATCACAGACAGCCGGATAAACACAAAAGCGACCCGTGCAATGCACGGGTCAGTTTTTGCTTTTATTCGTACATACTCATAAGCTCATCGACGAGCGACTTGATCTCGCTTGCCGCACCTGCTATCGGTATGTCTTTTTTGATCGTTTTGTCGCGGGTCGTAAGTTCGATCACACCGCGCTCGCAGGTCTTGGGGCTGACCACCGCGCGTACCGGGATACCGAACAGATCGGCATCGGCAAACATCGATCCGGGACGTATGTCGCGGTCGTCGTAAAGCACCTCGACGCCTGCCGCTTCAAGCTCGGCATAAAGTGCCTCCGCTGTGCTGTTCACCTTTTCGTCGTCGCGGCGCAGGTTGCATATCTCAACCTGCCACGGTGCTATCGGCATGGGCCAGATCGGACCGTACTGATCGTGACTCTCCTGACAGATCGACGCGCAGAGTCGTCCGACGCCTATTCCGTAACAGCCCATGATCGGGTACTGCCGCTGTCCCTGTGCGTCAAGATATGTCATATCCATTGATTTTGTATACTTCGTTCCGAGCTGGAATATGTTGCCGACCTCGATTCCCTTGAAAAGCTTTATCGAATGTCTGCCGCAGACCGGGCAGACTCCGCCCGATGTCGCTTTTGCCACATCCACGTAGGTCGTATCCGACGGCAGATCGCGTGCGGGATTGAACCCCGTGTAATGAGTGTCGGCTTTGTTTGCTCCGCAGATGAGATTTGATCCGCCCTCTACCGAGCGGTCATAAACCACGGTAGCCTTCCCGCCGAAGTTCACGGGTCCTATAAATCCGGGAACGATTCCGCTCTCCTCATTTATTTCGGTCGCGGGATGAATGTTCCTGCCGAGATAATTGCGGAGCTTGGTCTCGTTGACCTCAAGATCACCTCTTATAAACACCACGACGTAATCGTCGGTGTCGTTTTCCTGATAGACAACCGCCTTGCAGAGCTTTTTCGCCTTCATGTGAAGCATATTGCAGAGTGCCTCTATCGTTTTGACATCGGGAGTGGATATTTCGCAGACTGCCTCCGGCTCCTCGGGTTTTCCCTTATCGATGATGCACTCAGCCGCCTCGACGTTCGCCTTGTAATCGCAGTCGTTACAGATCGCAAGCGTGTCCTCGCCTATCTCCGAAAGGAGCATGAACTCATGCGAGACGGCACCGCCCATCATGCCGGAATCCGACTTGACGGCAACCACGTTCTTCGCGCCTGCGCGCTTATAAATGCGCACATATGCGTCATAGCAACGCTTGTAGTAGCGTTCCAGATCCTCCTGACTTGTATGGAAGGAATACGCGTCCTTCATCGTAAATTCGCGCACACGGATAAGACCTCCGCGCGCACGCGGCTCGTCCCTGAACTTTGTCTGGAGCTGATAAATCATGAACGGAAAATCGGTATACGATTTTGCGGTATCGCGGGCAAGCTGGACAGCCGCCTCCTCATGCGTCATCCCGAGAACCATGGGATTGCCCGATCTGTCGGTGAATCTCGCCATTTCGCTTCCGATAGAGGTATATCTGCCCGATTCCTCCCAGAGGGAAGCAGGCATTACCACCGGGAAAAGAACCTCCTGACCGTCGATTCTGTCCATTTCCTCTCGGATGATGTTTTCGATTTTTCTCGTTATCCGTCTTGCGGGCATAAAGAGAGAATAGCTGCCGTTGCTTACATATTTCATGTATCCGCCCCTTATCATCAGGGCGTGGCTTTCTATCACACAGTCCTTCGGAGCTTCTTTCATACGCTCGCCGAGCATTTTACTGACACGCATAGCTGTTTTTTCCTTTTCTGTAACCGATTGATTTTTTATGAACACAGAGTTATTTTATCACTTTTCGGTTACGATGTCAATAGAAAGCGCAAAAAAACGGGAGTTCCCGACAAAACATCACCGTTCCGTCGTCGTCCGAAGCTCTCATATGTGCAAAAGTACAAAAAAACATGGAGAACAAGAAGTATTTTTTGTCTTGATTTGTACCTGCTTTGAGTGTAAACTGAGATTGTCTTTTAATAACCTAATAAACAAGGAAGGGTTTGAAAATGAAAAATCTTCTTAAAACACTGATCTGCGTTTCGCTTCTTGCGGCAATGTCGGTATCGATGCTTGCATGCGGCGGCGACAGCCAGACAACAACAACGGCTGCGGGAGTTACAACAACTCCGGCGACAACCACAACCGTACCCAAGCAGACGACCACTGCTCCCACACAGACAACCACTGTTCCGGATACGAAAACCGAGCCCGACAAGCCCAAGGATGAGCCTACCTCTTATTATGAAGAGGATGAGATTTATGTCATCGACGGTATAAAGCTTGTCGCTTCGAACGGCTACTGCGAATTTGCGGAAGACGGCGGTCTTGAGGCAAAGTACGAGAGAGTTGACCTCGTTGCATGGGACACAAACTTCACCTACGGCAAGATCACAGTTACAATGTCGGGCAAACCCGAGAGCGAAGACAACGACAACGGTCTCTTCCTCAATATAGCAAGCGGCAGCATGAAGGACAGGGTTCTTTCCGAGTCGTTCAACGAGGGCGATCAGTATGATCTCAAAACATCGGGCGGCTATTACATGTTCTTCATCGGAGACAAAACATCCGGTCTCAGACTTGCAAAAGCCAATGTTCCCACTCTTGACAAGACATGGGTAGAGTGTGCGATCGTTGACGGAACAAGAAACGTCAAGGAGCTTGGCTATCAGCACGGCGACAAGTTCACGATCACAATCGAAGTTCTCCCCGGCGGCATTTTCAAGGGCTACTACGGCGATACCCTCATGTGGACATATACCGACGAGGCTCCCCTTCAGGGAACCGGTATCGGCATAAGACTTGAGCATGTCGGCGTAAAGCTTTACAGCATCAAGATCGAGCCTGCAGAAGGCTGATACATATCAGACAAAAGGACTGCACCTTGCGGTGCAGTCCAGACTGCTGACAAAGGGATCAGGACGAGAGTTCTGATCCCTTTGTCGTCTTTACAATAAG
>CALBLD010000147.1 GCA_937895775.1 uncultured Clostridia bacterium | reverse complement strand
AAATGGTATATGCCTGACCCGAGACGCATCGCCGCGGGAGGGCTATGCGATAAGTTGATTGCCTGTCCTTCTCAATCCCTGAAATAGAGATCCCTCGTATAGACCTTATCCATGACATCCGCCAAGTCATCACTGTACCGGTTGGCAATAATGACGTCGCAGAGGTCCTTGAACCGGGTAAGCTCGCGTATGACGCGGCTGTTGAAGAAAGTATCCTCGTGCATAGTCGGTTCATAGATGACCACCTCGATACCTTTGGACTTGATGCGCTTCATCACGCCCTGAATGGATGACTGGCGGAAGTTATCGCTGCCTGCCTTCATCGTCAGGCGGTAAATGCCGACTACCTTGGGATGCTTGGCGATGATCTGGTCGGCAATGAAGTCCTTGCGGGTGCTGTTGGCCGCCACGATGGCGGAGATAATGTTCTGTGGTACATCGTTGTAATTGGCCAGCAACTGCTTCGTATCCTTGGGGAGACAGTAGCCGCCGTAGCCAAAGGAAGGGTTATTATAGTGTGTGCCAATGCGGGGATCCAGACCGATTCCCTCAATAATAGATTTTGTATCCAGACCGCGCACAGCAGCATATGTATCCAGCTCATTGAAGAAAGAAACACGCAGAGCAAGATAGGAGTTTGCAAACAGCTTTACCGCCTCAGCCTCGGTCGGATTCATAAAACGAACCTCGATGTTTTTCTTTATCGCGCCTTTTCTGAGAAGTTCCGCAAAGGTTTCGGCGGCTTTGCGCAACTCCGGATCCCCGGCAGGGGAGCCGACAATAATGCGGCTCGGATACAGGTTATCATAGAGCGCATGCCCCTCGCGCAGAAATTCGGGACTGAAAAGAAGCTTTTCACAGTGAAGCTCTGCTCTTATCTTCTCGGTAAACCCGACCGGAACGGTCGATTTTATCACCATCACTGCATCGGGATTTACGCTCATCACCTGCTTTACGACCTTTTCGACAGAGCTTGTATCGAAATAGTTCTTCGATGGATCATAATTTGTCGGCGTGGAAATAATTACAAAATCGGCGTCACGATATGCGTTGTCACCGTCGGTGGTCGCTTCAAGGTCAAGCTTCTTTGCCGCAAGATATTCTTCGATCTCTTTATCGGCGATCGGCGATCTTCCGCTGTTGATAAGTTCAACCTTTTCGGGAATGATATCGACGGCTTTTACAGTATTGTGCTGTGCAAGAAGCACCGCCATGGAAAGACCGACGTACCCTGTTCCCGCTACTGCTATCTTCATGTTCGTTTTTCTCCTGTCTTGATTTTTGAAAAGCGAAAGGTAATCAAACCCGATAGAATTTCTTATACCACTCGGCAAAACGGCGAAGACCGATGCGGAGCGGCGTATCCGGCTTGAACCCCGTGTCTGCTTCAAGTGCCGAGGTGTCGGCAAAGGTTGCGGGTACATCGCCCGGCTGCATCGGAACAAGCTCCTTGTGTACCTCAAAATCATAATCGGGCGGAAGAACTTTTGCGCGCACCAGTTCCTCCTGCAGAACGGTCACAAAATCAAGCAGATTTTCGGGATTGCTGTTCCCGATGTTGTAAACACGATAAGGCGGAACCGGAAGTCCGTCCTTACCCGTCTTTTTTTCGGGTGCGCGTTCCATAACGCGCTTTATTCCTTCGACTATATCGTCGATATAGGTAAAATCACGCATGCAGTTGCCGTAGTTGAATATTTTTACGGTCTCGCCCTTTAAAAGCTTATCGGTAAAACCGAAGTACGCCATATCGGGACGTCCCGCCGGACCGTAAACCGTGAAAAAGCGAAGTCCCGTGGACGGAATATCATAAAGTTTCGAATATGCATGTGCGAAAAGCTCATTTGATTTTTTCGTTGCCGCATAAAGCGAGACCGGGTTGTCGGTCTTATCATCGGTCGAATAGGGTATTTTTTCGTTCGAACCGTAAACCGATGACGACGACGCGTAAACCAGATGCGCAACCGGATGATTTCTGCATGCTTCAAGTATATTATAAAATCCGATTATATTTGATTCTATATACGCATCCGGGTTTGTGATCGAATAACGCACACCCGCCTGCGCCGCGAGATTGACAACAATCTCCGGCTTGTATTCGGCAAATATCCTTTCGACAAGCGTCCTGTCGGCAATACTGCCCTTTACGAAAGTCCAGCCGCTCCCGGGCAGTTCCGATGCAAGCCGTCCGATCTCAGAAAGACGGTACTCCTTGATTGATATGTCGTAGTAATCGCTCATATTATCAAGACCGACAATCCTCACGCCCTGTACATCGGTCAGAAGTTTTCCGACAAGTGCCGCACCGATAAATCCCGCGGCACCGGTCACAAGTATTGTTTTGTTTTGGAGCTGTATGTCAGGTTTCAGCATTTCGTTATCCCTTTATAATCTCTTTTGACCGCCTCATAGCTTTCGGTGTCGCCGATGTCATATCGGCGTCCCGGCATTTCCATGGCATGAACGGCTGTCTGTCCGCAGAGCCACGCAATGTAGCTGCCCGGAGCATCTGTGCCGCAGCCTGCGGCAATGCCGTCCTTTACCCGACCCACATCGGTCCTTGTATAATAATAAAAGGGCGGGCAGCACCAATGAGTAGCGGGATTCGGCGATTTTTCGGTCATGTCGGTGACAAGATCGTTTTCGTCCACTGTCAGCACACCGCTGTGAAGCAGTTTTTTGTCGGACGGCTCATAATAGCGCATCACACATGATGTCTTTTTCTCATTGCAATAGTCAATGAATTTCGTCAGACTGAAATCGAGCAGATTGTCGCCCGCAATGACAAGCATGTCGTCATCGATATTCAGCTTTTCGATCGCGTATTCGATGTCGCAAACGGCTCCGAGACGCGTCTCGTTCGTCTCGGTCATATCATCGACAACCGTGACTTTGTATTTTTTTGTCTCCGCCCATTTTTCAAAATGTCGGACATATCTGTGATTTGAAATGACGACATATTCATCAATCATACCCGAGCTGTCAATATCGTCTGTAAGCAGGTCGAGAATCGTCTTTCCGCCGACCTCAAGAAGAGGCTTCGGAAAATTTTCGGTCAGAGGATAGAGGCGTGTTGCGTATCCCGCCGCAAGAATCAGACATTTCATAGTTTCACCCCATCGGAAATATTGCATATATGCGCACTGTATTTGCCTTCAAGAGCGGGAAAGGCGGCAAGGTATTCCCTTCCGACCTTTTCAAGTATCTCACTCTCGTATGCGGGATCGATCAGTGCCATGCAGCAGCCCTTGAAACCCGCGCCCGAAAAGCGACCGCCGTATATGCCGTCGGTGTGCGTCATGATCTCATAAAGTTTTATAAGTTCGGGAGAACCGGTCTCCCAGTTGTATATGGAGGAGCGGCCGCTTTCAAACGACAGTCTGCCGAACTCTTCAATATCCCCTCGCCGCCATGCCTCGGCTCCCGCTTCCACGCGCATAAACTCGGTGTACCAGTGCTCGGCACGTTTTGCAAAGTTTTCGGGGAGTCTGCTTTTGTATCCGAGATAAACTTCATACGGTACGTCGCGGAGATTTGTGTCCCCGAATTTGCCGTATTCCATGCCCGCATATGCCTTGAGCGCATATGCGGCACTGCGGCACTCGTCCACACGCATGTTGAATTTGGATCCTGCAAGCGACCGCTCAAGCCCGCTGAAGAATATCGCAATTTCAAACGGCTTTGCCGAGGGCGACATCGGTATAAGCTCGTAGCTGTCATCGAGCATGTCCATATAGAGCAGATGATCTTTCCTGCAATATACCTCACAGCTCTGATCGAGCTTGCCGCAGGCTACGCCGACATATCTGTTTTCGGCTTCCTTTGATATTTCAATCAGCTCATTTGCCGAAAGTCCGATCCCGTTCAGTCCGCAAAGTGCCGAAAGAAAGGTAATTATAACCGCCGCCGATGACGAAAGACCGCCGATCGGAAGCTCGCCGTCAAGCACGGCGCAAAGTCCCACACGGAGCGGGTAACGGTTGCCGAGCGCAATCGTTGCGCCGCGCAGATGATCCGCCCAGTCTCCCTGCTTCTCGGGCGGCGTCATTGCCACATGCCATTGCGCCCTTTTCGGGAACTGGAGCGATGATATCTCCACAACGCCGTTCATCTTCGGACCGTATGCCATACGGATGCCCTTGTCTATCGCAAAGCCTGTGATCTTTCCCAACTGATGATCGCTGTGCGCACCTATCGGACACACCCGATAAGGTGTAAATGCCGTGTGTTCGGGCGGCTTGCGGTAGGTTGCTTCGAATTTATCGATCGCTTTTTCGCTTCTTCTTTCGCCGTATCTTGTCTCTTCCATCCGTAACTCCGTGTTTTTATGTTTTAGTGTTTTTTCCGCGCAGTCAATTCATGACCGTTTTGAAATTAAATGCGATATTGACGACCGCGGCAATGCACAGGGTAATTATACCGACCTTCACGGCAAGCACTACCCATGAAAGATAGTCCGGTTGCGTAAGGACAAAGCTTTTTGTCGCAAAAAACGAAAGTCCGAATATCAGAAGATCGGCGGCAAAATGCTTTGTAAAATGCCACAGCGGTCTGTTAAGAATGCGACTGCGCAGATACAGAACGAAGTAAACGGTATGATAGAGCATCGCGGCAAGTGTTCCGAGTGCTATGCCGACAAGTCCGAACCTGAAAACAAGTGCTATCGAAATAACGACATTCAGAGCCGTTGATATAAATGCGCCGTTCTGCGTTTCGCGGAAATGCCCCGCGGCTTTGATAATTACGAAATACGGGACGCGCAGACAGCGCGATGCGTATGCAAGCATAAGAATGACACCGAAAAGCGGAACAATATAATCGGCATCGTTTATTCCGCGCGTATAAACCGATACAAACGGTACAACGGTAACAGCCGCAACAGTAAAAACAACCGTCACAACAAAATGTATCAGCCATTCGGTACGTGAAAAAGCGCGTTCGAGATTTTTTCGTTCGCCTTTTGCCATCATGTTTCCGAAATATGCTTCAAGTCCGGTCGTTGCCGTCATAATAAGCATGGTAACACCGTTTGTGACATTGTAATAGACCGAATAAACCGACACGTTTGCAAGCGTCGAAAAGATTGTAAGTATGACGACATCGGCATTTCCGCAGATAACGGCGGCAAGATGCTGAGCAAACCCGTTCCATTTTTGCTTTATCGGTTCTTCGGTAAGCACCAGTTTTTTGTTCAGCCGATAGTGTTTATGTACATAAATTGCCTGCCCGACAGGACGCAGAACAAAAATCAGCGAAGAAACCAGCTTGACAATGTGAACGGGCGCACCGATATGCATAATGGCGATACAGCATACCGTGTTCAGAATTGTTGCCGCAATCTGAAGCGAGGTCTGCACATACGACTTCTGATCCGCATTCAGCAGAAGCTGATATGTTGCTCCGAAAAAGTATTCGGCAAAGGTGCTTATTGCAATTATAACAAGAAGCGAAGCGGTAAACGCCGCATCGTATTTTGTATTGACAAACAGGGGAAACACAACCGCAAGCACAGCTATGTACGCAATAAAAATAACTGCTATACGCCTGAAAAACCGTTCGGATGAAATTACGATCCTGCTGATCTGTTCATCATTTTTTTCGGCAAGGGGTTTATAAAGATTTGCCTGTATAACCGGTCCTATACCGAGCTCAAGCAGCGAAATAAATCCGAGAAAATGTGCAATTGAGGACACAAGTCCGTTAACATCCGAGCCGTAATAAAGCAGCATATAGCGCGGCAGGATAAATCCGCAAATTACCGCTGTAAGCTGTTTTAAAAGTCCGGTACCGCTGTTCAGAAGCAGCTTTTGCTTTCTGTTCACTCTTTTTCTCCCCTCAGACCCGCAGAAACGGTTATTTCATTCGAAAAATAACATCAAGTTTTCCATGCATGCCGCCACCCGGCGCCTTTGCTCAGACTAAATCCTGTTTTGGAACCGATTGATCCTCTCGTCCAGAATATGACCGTTTTTTATTATCAATGCGGCAGACAACACATCATCGCATGTGTCGTTCACAAGCATATCGACAAACGGCGCGATCGTCCGTGAATTCTCTATGGTAAAAGTCTTATAAAACAGTGCCGGGGTATGATCCACCGCATAGTGCAGTACACCGTCCGCAATATAGGTCGGCTCTTCAATAGTGGTCGGGACGCTCGTCTCGATCCCGCCGCCGCGGTCACAGCTTACATCCACGATCATGGAATCGCGTTTCATCCGTTTCAGATCATCCCGATAAATAATATGATCGGTTCTTGATGTGTCCCACAGCACGCAGTTGACAATAACGTCATACATTCCGAGTTCGTCACGCAGAAGTGCCTCTGTCTTCCTGTCATACTGGCGGACATCCGCACCCAGCATATTCAGTACGCGCATGGCACCGCGGGCAGTATTTCCGCACCCGATCACCGCAACGTCTGTTTCATACGGCATCCTGCCGTAACATTGAAACGCATGCATGATTGCCGCCTCTCCGGCAAGCTCATTGTTTCTCCAGAAGATATGCCTTCCCTTTTCAAACATATCCTCCCACGCATAGGCGGTAAGCCGTCCCGAGATAATCTTATCGGTAATATCACGATTCTGCACCGCATGTATCCAACCGAACACGGTCTGATCATGTAAAAGGCTCAGATATTCGGCATCTCCGACCTTCGGATCACATATAATATCCTTTTCCAGCACTTCTCCGCGGGACACGACAGATGCGCCGACCCGCCTGTAATCATCATCGGTCAGTCCAAGCACGTCGCCGTACCCGGTCTCAAAATAAAGCACCTCGGGATGCGGGAGTTTTGTCACATCCTGCGGAACCATCGCGCGGCGGTTCTCATGTTCCTTACGGCTGATCGGAAATCCTACCGTTTTCATCGGTTTATACCCTCCAAATGAATCAATTTTCCGAAATAGGCATCGGTTTCAGGAAGCAGATTTGCGTCGAAACCGCTGTCCGGGAAAAAGGTTATTTCCCCGAAATAAACATGGTCATTACTTTGATATAAGTCAACACGCGCAAACGGCAATCCTTCCGAAAGCACTGCCGCAACTTCAAACATTTTGCCCATCTGATCCGGCTTGGGAACGGTAAATCCCTCCGGAGCATTTTTTCCGCGAATATTCAAACGCTTCAGATTCCAGTCCCTGTCGAAAAAATAGTATTTTGTATCTCCGCTTGATCTTTCGAGGCAGACCATGACGCAATCAACATATCCGTTAAAACAGAAAAATTTGTAATCGGTAAAATCCCTGCTGCCAGGGAAATCGGTCATATACTTTTCGCATATGATCTTCCGCGGCACGTCTTTGTAGGGCCATTCGCGTCCGGTAAGATAATAGTCCTGCGCAAGCCCCTTTTTCAGCCCGGCTCTGACCTTTCGGACATCAAGCTTTGACCTGTCTTTGCATATGCACATCCCAAGTCCCGAATTGTGATTGCATTTGAGGACAAATTTGTCGGGCAGCCTGTCGAAATCAATTTCGTCGGGGTCGTCCCACACACCGATAAGCGGGATCAGGTACTCTTCCCCGAGTTTTTCCTTTATGTAATCGCGTACCCTGTACTTGTCCACCATGACGGTATACTCGGGTCTGCGGTCGTACAGTTTCAGCCATTGCAGTTTCTCGTTGAAGGTCCGGGGGTTTTCGAGATCGAGTTCTCTCCCCACAGAACTTCTGAATTTCCGTTTGAGATACTCTTCGTCGGACATCCCGTTATAAAATCCGAGTCCCGCATTTATCAGGAACCGATAATCGGGATCAGACAGATATTTCGGCAGTTTTTTAATGTTCATATGACACACTCTTTTGTTTGAGATGATATATATTCACAAAATGAATCATCAGGTAAAAACCTTGCGATTTTGAATAATAAGAAACCATTCCGTAATCCATTACAAGCATAAGCATCAGCCAGAGTGCAAAGAAAACCACTCTGTTTCGGTCAACGCGGCGGTATTTCCACAGCATTGAGAAAAGCCAAACATATACCGCATAATAGAGCGAAAATCCGACGATTCCGCCCCCGCAGAGCAGTTCTGCGAAGTTATCGTGCAGATACGCATCA
>CALBLD010000146.1 GCA_937895775.1 uncultured Clostridia bacterium | reverse complement strand
CGTACTTTGAGCCGTCCGCCGGGTAGATACCCGAAAAGACCATAGGAAGAGCTTTTTTGAATCCGGGAAGAGGCTCTGCGGTCGGATTATCGGCAAGCGTCACAGTATCGCCGACCCGTGTATCGGCAACATTTTTTATACTTGCCGTAATATACCCGACCTGCCCTGCCGTAAGACAGTCCGACTTTTGAAGTCCGAAAGGCTCCATTGTGCCGACTTCCACAGTTTCAAATTCGGCACCCGTATTCATCATGCGAATTTTATCGCCGGCTTTTATTTTGCCGTCATACAGACGCACGTAAACAACAACCCCGAGATATGAATCATAATACGAGTCAAAAATCAGACATTTGAGCGGCTTGTCGGGATCTCCCTTCGGTGCGGGAATATCCGACACAATTTTATCAAGCACGTCTTCAATGTTGATTCCGTTTTTTGCGGATATCGCAGGGCATCCTTCGGCAGGTATTCCGATTATATCTTCTATCTCTTTTCTGGTTCCTTCTATATCGGCGGATGCAAGATCTATCTTGTTAATTACGGGAACGATTTCGAGATTGCTGTCTATCGCAAGGTATGCATTTGCAAGCGTCTGCGCTTCGATTCCCTGTGTGGCATCAACAATAAGGAGTGCACCCTCGCATGCATTCAGCGAACGTGATACTTCATAATTGAAATCGACATGACCGGGGGTGTCAATCAGATTAAGCACATATTGCTGACCGTCGGGAGCCGTATAGTCGAGCTTTACGGCGCGTGCCTTTATTGTTATGCCGCGTTCCCGTTCAAGATCCATATTATCGAGAATCTGCTCCTCCATGTCTCTTGCCGCAACTGCGCGTGTTTTTTCAAGCAGTCTGTCGGCAAGGGTTGATTTGCCGTGGTCAATGTGTGCGATTATTGAGAAATTGCGGATATTTGTCTGTTTTACTTCCATCTGAAGTGTGCCTTTCTGTGTGAGTCATATATATGTCAGTTGACCGAGGTTTGCGGCTCGGTATCCGGCTCTGCCGTGGAAGGTGGCATCGGCTCATCTGTTGCCGGAGGAGTTGTAACAGGCATCTCCGACGTGGTCGGCGGCTCAACCGTTACAGGCGGTTCTGTTTTGACGGGGTGCTCCGGACCGAGACTGATTACCAGATCGATTGCTGTAAGTGTGGTTGGAACGGCTTCACCTCTGAATATTCCCTGTCTGATAACCGTTCCCGACGGGTAGATATCAGAGTATTCGTATGTTATTTTACCTGCGTTCAGCTTCGCTTTTCTGAGCTCATCAGCAACCTCTGAAACGGTTTTTCCGACAAGATTCGGAACGATGGTATACTCAATATCGGGACCCTTGCTTACATATACAATTACCGTTGTGTCATCGGAGATTCTTGTTCCTCCCTCCGGATATGTCGAAACGATCCTTCCCTGCGGCATTGTTTCGCTGAAAACCTTGACAAAATTTGCTTTTATCTTTTTCTGACTGAGAAGAATATCGGCATATCTGTACTCAAGACCGACGTAATTGTCAAGCAAAGTCATGTTTTCGCCCATACAAACTTTCAGTTTCAGCTCGCAGTATGTGTCTCCTCTGACAATTTTACGCCTTGAATTTTTCCTCGGAGACTGCGAAAGTATTGTTCCGTAAATATGATCCGCATCGGAGACCCATTCAATACTGACCATATACCCGGCTTTTTCGAGATTTTTCTGAAGCTCATTATTGTATATCTGACCTTCAAAATCATCGACAACAATTACTTCATAATTGTCCGAATTGATGATCGGTGCAAAGTAAATTTCATAAACAAAAAGAAACGCCGTAAGACCCACTATGCCGAGTGCACATATGGCTCCGAGAACAACGGAAACAAGCGATACGTGAGATTTTTTTGTTTCAACCGATATTTCGGTTATCACACGTTTTTTGTTTTTCTTTTTCTTCCCTTTGCTTTTTCCTTCTGCGTATACATCCGTATTATCCGATAATACCGACGTTGTCGATTCCGAACCGGAAAAAAGCATATCTGTTTCCGGACTTGCGGAAACGGCTTTCATGGTATTCGATATCGGCACGAAATCAAATTTTGCACATATGTTTTCCCTTAACCGGAGAAGGCAGTCAAGCATTTGCCGTGCGTTGTCGAATCTGTCATCGGGATTTTTGCTTATTGCCTTCAATATCACCTGCTCAAGTCCGACAGGAATGTCCGGAACAAGTGTTGAAGGCGGAGTCGGCTTTTCATTGATCTGCATATACGCAATGCCCGTAGGAGTTGAAGCAGAAAACGGTACTTTGCCGGTAATCATCTCGTACATCATTATTCCGAGCGAATAAATATCGGTCCGACGATCGATTGTTTTTCCGCTTGCCTGTTCGGGACTTATATAATCAACTGTGCCGACAGTCATACACGATAC
>CALBLD010000145.1 GCA_937895775.1 uncultured Clostridia bacterium | reverse complement strand
GCCCGATGTGACAGAGAGCATCCGACGCTTATTCTGAAATTGTGACCGTTGTTGTCAACATAAAAAACAGCACAGCTTTCGGTTGCCTCCATCCGTGAATATCTGAGAATGTCATGTGTATCGGAGGTATAAAGACATTCGCCTGTTATCAGATATTCCGAGCAGATGGGCGGCGGCGTGAGCGGGCGGCGTTTTCGCCTCAGCATTATTTCGGTGTATCCGAGAAAATGTTCGCCGACGTGTGTAACGATGCCGTCGCCGCCGTACATCCGCAATTTGCCTTCCGATAACTTCTCTCCGCCGAAGGTGCGGAAGCGGTAGCTGTTGTCTGTCGGCAACTGTCTTGCCGAGTCGCTGTCCGACAGCTTCAGAGCCATTCCCGTCTGCGGGCGACGTTTTGCCTCCGTGTTGTCGGCAAAACACAAATTTATGGGAAATCCCTTGTCGGACAGATAGTCCGCACATCTTCCGAGAATTTCCGAACAGCCGCTGCGCGTCACTGCAGAACTGTCTATAAAGATATCTCCGTAAGGTTCGTATCCGGCGTTGCCGCTCCCCCTTCCGCCGTCAAACGAAAAGACAGATGCGGCTATGAGTCGGCTTGCGATCCCGGCATATTCGTCGCTTATGCATGCGGTCGGCTGACATGGTGCCGAACGTGCGCGCCTGAGATTTGATTCGGTACCGCCGATCGAATCGGATGCCGTTATGATGAAGCATCCGTTAAGAGCCAGCCAACCCACGAAAACTCCGTTTGAAAAAATCATATTGTCGCCGACCTTTTTTCCGAACGGAAAATCGATCGCATATTCCTTTTCGGAAAGGGTAACCGATATTGCGGGAACTCCTTCGATCGGACGCAGGGTGACCGAAAGTCCGCCGACCGAAAAGTCAATGCGGTTTTCCGCATATGCAAAGCTGTCAAACGCTCCGCTACGGATAGTCACTATGCGTATGCTTTCGCCGAGGACGCTCATGTCCCATCTGTCAAAGCATGCGGGATTTATCGGCTTTTTTCGGTAAATGAGCTGAAAATGACCGATCGATGAAACCAGTGCCGTGAGTCCTCCGTCGGCGGCAATGACGGCAAACCGCGGGACGCCGTCCGCTTTTTTCTTGTCCGGATTCCCGGTTGCCTGCCGCAATGAATAATCTACCCTGTAATCGTTGACCCCGCAAACGGTTCCGACCCTTCTGCTGAAAAAGGGTAAAAAAGCCTGCATTGCCTTGTCATACATGAACCGTTTCTGAATTATCATGCCGTTCAGACAATTGTCGGCGGCTATAACCGAGATCGCCTGATGAAAGCTGTCGCTGACCCGCTCAATATCGAAGCCGTCGCTTTTTTCGACATATATGCGGTCAAAAAAACCGCATTTTCCGTATGCGCCGATTGATGAAAGACCGCAAAGATTTCCGTATGCCTTCTCACATGATATCGGCAGACAAAGAAACTGGTAAGACGGATATATATAGCCGACGGTGCTTTCGGAACTCCCGGTGAAACGCATCTTCACGCTTTTTATCTGTCTGCGTTGCTTTTCAAGCGATATACGGCATTTTCCGATTGAATCATCCGTGCAGGATAAAAGATCGATCGGTAAAAAAAGCAGCTGTATCGCAGTTGTGTCCGCACTGTCCTGACACTTTTTTTTGACCTTTTCCGGTGTATCGGTCGGAATCTTTCTGTTTGCGGCAGCATAACAGGCGGCGGGATATACCATCGGAGCATCGTATGCATCCGCAAACAGCTTTTTCAGATTCATGCGGCAAAGAATGTCCGATATTCTTTCACACAGAGTATCGGCTCCGTCTATCCTGAAATTTTCATGCTCAAACGCAGATTTTAAAACGGCAAGAGCGCAGATAAAAAACGAACACATTCCGGTGTCAACACGTGCTTCGCCGTATATTTCGCCGCTGTCGGTGTAATACGCCCGGTAGGGCAATCCGTCGCTTTTCGGAATTTTTTCTATAAATGAAAGATAATTCGAAGTGTAAAGGAAAAGTGTGTGAACGTCTATGAATTTCATGTCGTATGCCGACAGGGCGGCAAGCATTGTTCCCGATAAAACCTCCGGTGTTGTATAATCCGATGCGGAAAGGGTGGATGAACAGTCGCGGAAAGCGGGCGCGATATTTCGGTTGAAGCTTTCGAAATAGCTCCAACTTGCCTCGGCAAATCCCGATATCTGTTTTTCGCGTGTCGGTTTTTTTACCGACAATGTCTTTTTGACATTCGTGAGATACAGATATGACGGGGAAAATG
>CALBLD010000144.1 GCA_937895775.1 uncultured Clostridia bacterium | reverse complement strand
GTTCGGTATTCGTGTTATTTCGGCAAGCCAGACGGCACCGTCCACAAACCAGTCGCCGCCCTTGACGATGATTACGACACCGATTACAAACAAAAGGTACATGAGAAAGGTTTCCATACATTTGTTCTCCGTTTTTTTAAACATAAAGCAGTGTGCGGTAAAATAACCTGCGGATTTTGAGGCTTTACAGGACACGTGCGACGTCGGTAATTATATCACGGCACGACGGTAAAGTCAATATAAAAGCGGAAAATAGATCATTTTCGATAGGATTTGCTGTTTTTGGGGGCTGAAATAATAAAAACTATTGAACTTTGCGAACATTTGTGCTATAATGGGTGCCGTTACACCAATGATGATTTGATGATTGCCGATCCTTTGGACGGTACGGGAAAGAATTATGAAAAAATCAACCGGATATAAAGACAAAAAATTCAGTAATGCAAGAATGCTCTGGGAGTTTTTAAAGGGCAGTAAGCTCTTTTACATCATGACGGTTATCACGGTCATGATAAGCTCGGCGGCTGATATGCTCAGTCCGCAGGTAGTGAGCTTTACCGTTGATGCCGTTATCGGAAAGGAAACCGTGAATCTGCCGGATGCGGCGCAAAAGCTTGTGGATGCGGTCGGCGGGGTCGAATACCTTGCGGAAAATCTGTGGATTCTTGCGCTTGCAATTGTTGCGATTGCATTCGTGTCGGCAATAATGCGCTACTTTTTTACGGTTTTCTACACAAAAGCGGCGGAAACTACCGTGCTTACCATGCGCAACAGCCTTTTTACCCATATAGAGCACCTGCCTTTTTCATGGCATATGAAAAATCAGACAGGCGATATCATACAGCGTTGTACATCCGATGTTGATATGGTAAAACGCTTTCTGTCCGAACAGCTTGTGTCAATATTCAGAATAGTGATAATGCTTGTGCTTGCCCTTTCCTTCATGTTTTCTATGAATGTAAAGCTTGCGTTTACCGCACTGCTTACAATGCCTGTAATAATCGCCTATTCGGCACTGTTTCACAGAATGATCGGAAGTCGGTTTGAAGAATGTGATGAAAATGAGGGGAAACTCTCGGCGATCGTGCAGGAAAATCTGACAGGTGTGCGGGTTGTCAGAGCCTTCGGCAAGGAAAGCTACGAAAAGGATAAGTTTGCCCGACAGAATAACTTCTATTGCGGACTTTGGGAAAAACTCGGTACGGTTATGTCCGCCTTCTGGTGTTCTTCCGATTTCATATCCGGCTTGCAGGTGATGCTGATAATCGTGATCGGCGCAGTGATGTGTACAAAGTCGGAAATGACAGCAGGACAGTATATCGCATTTATTTCTTACAATTCAATGCTTGTGTGGCCCATAAGACAGCTCGGACGTATGATATCCGAGCTTAGCAAGGCGAGCGTTTCGGTAAAACGTATATCCTATATTCTTTCATCCGAAACCGAAAAGGATAAACCGGGAGCAATTGAACCCGATATGAATGGCGATATAGTGTTTGACCATGTGAGCTTCGCTTACGATAACTGCCCGAATATCCTGAATGATATAAGTTTTGAGATCAGAGCAGGCAGCACGTTCGGAATACTCGGCGCAACAGGCTCGGGAAAATCGACAATGATGTATCTGCTTGACAGACTTTATGACCTGCTGCCGGAAAACGGAAGGATCACTGTCGGCGGTGTCGATATCTCGGATATCAGCGCAAAATGGCTGAGAAGCCGTATCGGAATGGTGCTTCAGGAGCCGTTCATGTTTTCGAGAACGCTTGAAGAGAATATAGGGATAACGGCGGATAAAGCGGAGCTGCCCGAGATAAGGGAGGCGGCGTCGATCGCGTGCCTTGACGAGACGGTTGAACAGTTTGCAAACGGGTATGATACATTTGTCGGCGAAAGAGGAGTCACGCTTTCGGGCGGGCAAAAGCAGCGTGCGGCGATCGCAAGAATGCTCGTGGGTAAAAAGCCGATAATGGTGTTTGACGATTCGCTTTCGGCGGTCGATACCGAAACCGATGCAAAGATCCGTGCCGCTCTTGCCGAAAAAACGGCGGGTTCGACCGTTATACTTATCGCACACAGGATAACGACACTTATGCACGCCGATAAGATAATCGTGCTTGATAAGGGCAGAGTAGCTGAAGAGGGAACGCATGACGAACTTGTTGCGGCAGGCGGACTTTATGCAAAAATATACAGTATACAGACCGGTATGCTGTCTGATGCCGATTCGGCAGAGGTAAAATAAATGACCGAAAACAATGAAAACAAAAAAGCGGTAAAACTTCGGTTCTTCGGAATACCGAGGCTTATGCCATATCTGAAAAAATACAAAAAGCGATATGTGCTGATGATTCTTTTGGGGATTGCCGTAAGCATTATCGATATTATCCTGCCGTTTTTCCAGCGTTACGCAATAGACGTTTTCGTCGGAAAAGGCGAGCTTGAAACTCTGTGGCTTTTCATAGTTCTGTATATTGCGGCACTTGCGATGTCGTCTGTGACGAACTACATTTCTTCGTATCAGGCACTTTATATCGAGGTGAATGTTGACAGGGATCTGCGCGAGGCATCCTTCAACCACCTTCAGACTCTTTCTTTTTCCTATTTCAATCAGAACAGCGTAGGATACGTCCATTCGCGTATAATGAGTGATACCTCACGTATAGGTGAGCTTGTGTCGTGGAGCCTTATGGACGGGGTCTGGCAGATATCCTACATGATAGGCGCGGCGGCGGTCATGCTTGTCGTAAATCTGCCGCTCGCACTGATGATACTTGCCGTTGTTCCGGCAGTCACACTGCTTATAGGCGTGCTC
>CALBLD010000143.1 GCA_937895775.1 uncultured Clostridia bacterium | reverse complement strand
GGAACCTCAATGTTCAGTCCGCTTACACGCGCCCATCCGCCGTTTTCCATGTCGTATGTAAGCTCGCATTTGTGACTGCTTATCGCTTTTCTGTCACTTGTGTCGCACTTGATTACAGATACGGTAAGGAACTGTCCTGCTTCTGCGGAAGATACAGGGAATTCAAGGTCTGTTACAGTGTACCCGCCAAAGCCTTCTCTGACAATGATGTAAGGAGCGGCACCCATACCCCAGCCGCTGTATTTGACAGACGCACCACCGACAGGGAACATGGTCGCAAAGTCGTATCCGAGAATGTTTACCGCACCTTCGGTAAGCTTCGGAGGCTCATAATTGGGAGTCAGATCGCCGGCAGATTTGAGCGGAAGAGTGTATTCGTATGTTCCCGCTTCAAATTCGGCAATCATTTCCGAAAGAGCCTTTGCCATGATGCTGTAACCCTTGTTGTTCGGATGAAGCGAATCGGGAAAGTTTTCTCTTCCGACCTCTTCGTTCGTAAAGGTGTTCATGTCAAAGAAAGAAATTTTGTAATTTTCGTCTTTGAGTTTTTCAAAAAGCGTTTCCTGCAAACGACGGACACGCTTGCTTGCGCACGTTCCGGTTCCGTAGTAGTACGGGCAGTTGAAAAGGAAGAATTGTATGTTTTCGTTCTTGGCTTTAAGTTTATCAACAAGATCCTGTCCGCTCTTTAAGAAGCTTTCATCATCTTTGTCGTCCCATGATTTGTCATGCGCGGAATCGTTTGTGCCGAGCATGATAAATACATAGTCAAAAACTTCTGCATTGTTGCGTGCCGCACGGAACTGTGTCGGTGCCGTTGAAATGTAGCTGCATCCGAGATCGTTTCTCATGTCGCGTCCGCCGAGTCCGAGATTTATTACCATGGAATCCTTCCACATGATTCTCTGCATTGCAGCGGGGTATGAGTAGATGTTCATGTCGGTGGCACCGACGCCTTCGGTGATCGAGTCGCCGATGCAGGCAATCGTGCGCATGCCATATTTTCCTTCGAGCTTCAGTCCGTCCTGAAGATCAACATCCTCCGAAACCTCTTTTGCAAGATGCTCGGCAAGGAGATCGACGGCGTGATAGGTTGATGCATAAACATATGCACTTGTTTTGACTTTTCCGTTGTATTTTGATCCGTCATAACCGCCGCCGATAACAAGCTTTGTACCGGAAACGGTGACGACCATGTCATAAACGTCAAGGTTTTTAAGCGAGGCACTTTCAGATCTGTTTGTCGGACCGACAAGTATCTCGTTCGGACCGACTTCGGTGTTTTCGTCGCATACGACGCTGAGTTTCGCATTTGCTGATTTCAGAAGCTTTTCGGCAATGTCATTTGCAATAAGCTTCCAGAAATCGTATTCGGTGAGTATGGAACGTCTTTCATGGTAAAAGGGACTTTTCGCATATACGATTTTGTATTCCGAGATCGGGGTTCCCGCAATCGTAAGATTGTGAACCTCGGGGATCTGCGGAGCCGGAGGCTCGGTGGTCTGTGCGGCAGTGGTTGTTGTGCCGTCTGTCGTTGCACCCGTTGTTGTGGTTGAGGGTGAATTTCCTGCGCATGCGGTCAGCATTACCGATGACAGGATGAGTGTAAGCGAGATGATTGTAAATAAAAACCTTTTCATCTGTTGTCTCCTTTTGGATTTTTTATAAATTCCGGAAGCCCTGCTTCCGATGTGAACACGTGTTGCTTCTTTTATTCCGGATTCTTTGCATGGGTGATTACATAATCGATTAGTTCACCGAGCGAATGCATTTTAATGACTTCGTTATCGGGAACATATATGCCGAATCTGTCCTCAATGTATGCGAGAAGTTCAACAATATCAATAGATTCAATTTGCGGAAAATCATTTACAGTGGAAAATTCGGAGATGTCCTCCTTCGGAATTTTCCGCGTTTCCGATATGTAATCGATTATGGTGTTTTTTATGTCAGTCGTCATTCTTTATCCCGATTTCAGTTGTTTTTCAAATTGGCTTTTGTATAGCCTTGCATAGAAGCCGTCACGCTTCCCGGTAAGTTCCGCGTGACTGCCCGATTCGACTATGCGACCGTCTTTTATAACAAAAATGCAGTCGGCATTCTGAATCGTCGATAACCTGTGAGCAATAATTATTGATGTTTTTCCTGCGGTCAGCGTGCTGATCGCATCCGATATTCTCGCTTCTGTGAGGCTGTCAACATTTGATGTCGCCTCGTCGAGTATGATTATCGGCGCCGCGACAAGCATCGCTCTGGCAATGTTTATAAGTTGCTTCTGACCTTTTGATATGTTGTTCCCGTTCTCGTCAATCAATGTGTCGTAGCCGTCAGGCAAAGACATTACGTAATCATGTATGTGAGTTGCTTTTGCGGCTGATATCATATCGTCCTCGGAGGCGTCGGGGTTTCCGTACAAAAGATTTTCGCGGATCGTTCCGCCGAACAGCCATGTGTCCTGAAGAACCATTGAAAAGCATTTGCGGACATCGGCAAGACTGTGATGAAGCGTGTTTTGTCCGTCTATGAGAATTTCACCGCTGTCGGGATCGTAGAAACGCATGAGCAGATTTATAAAAGTGGTTTTGCCGCTTCCCGTAGGACCTACTATTGCAATCTTCTTTCCGCTCTGTATATACGACGATATGTCGGTGAGTATTCTTTTGTCTTTCGAATAGCCGAAGCATACGTTTCTGAACTCAATCTGTCCGTTCTGACACAAAAGCGGAGGGAAAGCACGATCGCTCACCTGCTTTTCAGTCGGCAGATCGAGTATCAGAAAAATCCGTCTTGCCGCCGAAGTCGCAGACTGTATCTCGCTTATGATGTTGGCGGTTTCGTTTATCGGTCCCGAGAATTTTCTTGAATACAGAATAAATGTCGAAAGATCGGCGATGGTAATTCTTAGGGCGAGAAACAGAATCGCGCCGAACATTGATATGAGCGAAAGAGAAATGTTGTTTATGAAGTTGACCGACGGTCCGACCACACTGCCGTGATAGTCGGCAAGATAATATGCTTCGACCGCATCTTCGTTTCTGCGGTCAAATCGTCCGATCATGACAGATTCTTTGCCGTATGCGTGAATGGTCTTCTGCCCCGAAATTATTTCTTCAATGTAGCCGTTCAGCATCCCGAGCTTTTCCGATCTTGCACGGAACAGCGGTTTGACCTTTTTTACTCTGTAGATTGCAAAAAATACAAGTGCGGGAACCGTGACGGCAAAGACGAGTATAAGTATCGGGGAAATACAGAACATCATGATTGCCGAGCCGATCACTGTGACCGCTCCCGTGCATATTTGGAGCAGATCGTTTGAGAGTGATGCATTTACAGTGTCAATGTCGTACGAAAGTCTGCTGATGAGGTCGCCCGTTCGGTTTTTGTCGAAAAACGAAACCGGCAGATCGACAAGATGCTCAAAAACTTCTCTGCGCATAGTGTATACGACCTTGCGGCTCATGTTTATCATGACAACAGAAAGCAGGAACGACAGTGCCGATGAGGCAAGAAAACAGACTATCATTCCGGCAGTGTAAATGTATACCTGTCTGAAATCGACATCTCCCTTTCCGATAATTGCGTTAATCGCATATCCCGAAAGTGCAGGTGCGGCAAGAGCAAGAATGTTTGAAGCGAGCATAAGCGGTATCGCTGCGAGAATGGATGATTTGTTCTTAAGCAGATACCCGAGAAGTCGGAGAATTATCTGTCGTTGCTCCGCTTTTTGAGGGTTTTTTTTCTTTTTATTCAAGATCAAAGTCCCCTCCCATCTGCGCTTCGTATATTTCGCGGTATTGCGAACATCCGGCTATAAGTCGGTCGTGAGTTCCGAAGGCGACCGTTTTGCCGTTTTCGAGTACGATTATCAGGTCTGCGTGCATGATTGAGCTTACTCTTTGGGCAATAATTATCGACGTTATGTCCGCATAGTTTTCTTTGATTGATCTGCGCAGTCTCGCGTCGGTTGAATAGTCAAGCGCGGATGAGGCGTCATCAAAAATAAGGATGTCGGGCTTTCCGGCAATAGCCCGCGCGATCAGCAACCGTTGCTTCTGCCCTCCGCTGAGGTTTGCTCCCTTTATGTCAATATGATGATCTGTGCCGTCGGGATAGTCGAATACAAAATCGGCACAGGCGTTTTTTAATGCCGTTTCCACATCCTCGTCCGATATGTCTCTTCCGAATCTTACATTTTCGGAAACAGTATCCGAGAGAATAAAATCATTCTGAAAAACCACGCCGATGCGGTCTTTTATAGCCAATGAAATGTTGCGGTCGGATTTTTTCCCGGATATGTATATGTTTCCGCCCGTGGGTTCGTATTCGTTAAGCAGCAGTGAAATGATCGTTGATTTTCCCGAGCCTGTCGTGCCGATGATTCCGAGCGTCTGACCTCTTGAAATTTCGAATGAAATGTCCGACAGTACTGTTTGCCCGTGTCCGCCCGGATAAGAAAAGGATACGTGATCGAAACGGATAAACGGTACGTCGCTTCCACATTCGTTGTATATAATGTCAGCGGATTCATTCGGCTCAAAGGGAAGTGCTTCAAGCCTTAATACTTTGTCAATCCGGTTCATTCCCGACAGTCCCTTTGAGGATACGGTGAATATGCGGCTGACGTTAATGAGTGCATTTGATATTATTGTAAAATAACTGATGAAGGCTATTATTTTACCGTTGGTGGATTTTCCGTCAAATACAAGCGCGGCACCGACAAGAATAACCGCGGCGAGTCCGAGATTGAGAAAAAATGTGACAATCGGATTTGTGCTTGCCATGGTTATGCCTGCGCGTTTTTCCTTGCTTATTGCTTCATTGTTTAGCTCGTCAAAACGCCGCTTTTCAAAATCACTCTTGCGCAGTGCTTTTATTGTCCTGACTCCCGATGTATTTTCTCTTATAACCGATGTCATTTTGTCGATTGCGCCCTGAAGTTCGGTGTATATCGGAATTCCTCTCTTTGATACGATCCATATTGTTGCCGTAACAAACGGAAGAACCGAAAGCATGACAAATGTAAGTCGAAAATCGAGAATAAATGTCATGATAATGCCGCCGATAAACAGCACGGGCGCGCGTACTCCGAGTCTCTGGTCCAGATTTATCATCTGGTGAACATTGTAGGTGTCCACGGTTAATCTTGATTCGAGGGAAGAGACGGTAATGCGGTCAACTTCGGTTGTGCTCAGTGAAAAAATGTGACCGAAAAGATCGTGACGGATAGCACGTGTGCAGTTTCCCGCGACACGGGAAGCAATGCGGTTTGCGGCAATGCTGAGAACGACCGCTCCTATTGAGCAGGCAATCATTGCAACACCCCAAAGGATAATGGATGAAACATTTTCCGTTGGAATGACTGTGTCGATAATGTTCGCGAGGATCAACGGTAAAAACAGATCAAGCATTGTTCCGATAGTTTTTATCGTAAATCCGAAAATCATGAGTTTGCAGTTCGGTTTCAGGTAATAAAGGAGTCTCTTCATAACTTATACACAAAAAAATCAATTTCTGACAGCTATTATATCATGATTTTGACATAATGTCAATTGATTTGACAAAAAAACACAGCGCAAAATCGAAGCTTGTATTTCGAATTTGCGCTGTGAATATGTTTTTTGATAAATCTTATCAGTCGCTGACGTAGGGAAGAAGGGCAACAACACGCGCCCTCTTTATTGCAACGGCGAGCTGACGCTGATGCTTTGCGCATGTTCCGGTAACACGTCTCGGAACAATCTTGGCTCTCTCGGAAATATATTTACGCAGCTTTGCGGTTTCTTTGAAGTCGATTTCGTCAACCTTATCGACGCAGAACTGGCAAACTTTCTTTCTTTTATGATTCATATTCTGACGGAAGGGAGCTTTTGCTGCGGGAGCGGCAGGAGCCGCGGGAGCTGCCTCAACGGGAGCGGTCTCCACAGTTGCTTCCTCTGTCACTTGAACTGTTTCTTTCTCGTTTTCCATAACTGTAAAACCTCCTTGTTAGTAGTTTTTAAAAGGGTAAGTCGTCTTCGTTTGACATTTCTTCAAACTTCGGTGCAGTATTCGAACCGCTCGAATAAGACGGCGCACCGTAACTGTCAGGTGTGTATGCCGGAGCGGCAGCCTGACGTGCTGATGAGTCGCTTTTTGAATCAACAAAATTTACCTCATCTGCGATAACCTCTGTGATGTACCTGTTCTGACCGTTCTGGTCCTGCCATTTGCGGGTCTGTATGGAACCGATAACACAGATAGAACTGCCTTTGTGAAAATACTTTGACACAAATTCGGCAGTCGAACGCCATGCGACAACATTGATGAAGTCGCTTTGCGTTTGCTGGTCGTTCGATTTGTAGTTTCTTGAAACTGCTACGGTGAAAGTAGTAACGGGGAGTCCGCTCTGAGTAGTGCGAAGTTCCGGATCGGCAGTAAGCCGACCGCCTAAAATGACCTTGTTCAAATTAAAGTTTGCCATGTTACTCTCCCTTCCTTTTCCCGTTAAGCCTCTTTCGCTACAACGATCGAACGCATGATGCCTTCGGTAATGTTGAAGATTCTCTCGAGCTCGGAAGTAAATTCTGCCGGAGCATTGAAGTCAATCAAAACATAATAACCTTCGGTCATCTTGTTGATGGGGTATGCAAGTCTGCGCTTTCCCCATTCGGAAAGATTGGTTATCTCGCCGTTACTGCCGATGAGCGATGTGAACTTTTCAACGACAGCCTTGACAGCGTCTTCGCCCTTGCTGAGATCAACAACGAACAATGTTTCGTACGCCTGATTAGTTTTTTCCATTTTTTACACCTCCCTATGGACATTAGACCGTAACTTCAAATTATTACGGTAAGGAGAAGTCCGCTTGCGGACATTCACTTGTGTATTATACAACTTTATCCGACTTTTGTCAAGGGTTTTCGAATGTTTTTTTGACAAATAATAAGGTAAAACCGCCTTTGAAAAGCAAAGGCGGTTTAAATACCAAAGCACGATACGGTTCGTACCTGCCGAAAATTATTTTTTCTTTGTTGTGGTCGTTGTTGCGGGGGGTGTGATACCCGTGAACCCGATCTTTGCCGCTTTTGCATATTTTTCGGCAGCAGATCCGGTCAGAGCCTTGATGTTTGTCGTAATCTTAGTCTTCTTTTCGGTTTCGACTTCAATCTCGGTTGTTACAACCGTCTTTCCGTCTTCCTCGTATACCTTGTTGCCGCTTTCGTCGGTAACCTCTACCTTTTTCTTGGTGATGACCTTCTCTACTTCTTCGTAGTCGGGAAGAACCGAGTAGGTGCCGTTCACAAGCTGATAGCAGAATGCATAATCGCCGATTGTTTCAAGCGTATCCGGGAGAACAAAACTGTAAACCTTCGTGTTCAGGAAGGCAGCCTCTCCGACTTCTTTGAGAATTGTTTTTTCAAGGATGACTTCATTGAGGTTCGTGCATCCGTTGAATGCGTTCTTTGCTATAACCTCGGTTGTTTCGGGGATCGTTACCGAAACGATCTTCGTGTTTCCTGCAAATGCATTTTCGCCGATCTCAACGATTCTTCTGTTGACTCCCTTGAATCCGTCGATTCTTATATAATTCGGAATAATTACCGTTTCGTCGTTTCCGATGTATTTGTCGATAATCAGACCGTGATCGCTGAGGTGGTATTCAAACTGTGCGTACGGAGTCTCGCCGATGTTACCGACGATAACAAATTCGGATATCTCGTAATCCTTCGCGTATTTCTCAAGCGATGAAATACCGCCGCCGAGGTATCCGGTAATTCTGAAGCCGTCAATCGCAACCGGAGTGGGATCGGTATCGCCCGGCTTGGTTTCGCCGTCAACGTAACCGAGTGCGTATGCGCCGACGTCGGTAACGCTTTCGGGAACAACTATGGACCTGACGCCGGGGCAGTTGTAGAAGCAGTATCTGTTAAGACGTGTCACACCGGATGCAAGCGTAACGGAATTAACCGACGTGCAGCCGCTGTATGCATAGTCTCCGATACTTGTGACGCTCGAAGGAATGCTTATTTCTCTGAGCGATGTGCAGTTCTCAAATGCATTGGTCGAAATCGCAGTAACCTTTGCGCCGAATCTGAAATCGGCAAGCTTGTCGCAGTTTCTGAAAGTGTATGCACTGATCGTGGCGACCGCTTCGGGAACAGTAAATGATGTTATCGCCGTACCCGAGAAAGCACCGTTGCCGATTGCCGAGACTTTGTCACTGATACGTATGTCCGAAAGATCGGTGCAGCCGTAGAAAATAAATGCGGGAATGCTTGTGATCGAATCCGGAACTTTTATCGATCTGATCGAAGCACATTTGCCGAACGCACCTGCGCCGAGTGCTTTGACAGTGTCCGGAATGTTGATTTCAACGATCTTGTCTATTCCGAAAAACGCATAACTGCCTATGCTTTCGACCTTTGACGGAAGAGAAAGATTGGTAAGACCGGAGTTTTTATAGAATGCGTAGTCGCCTATCGATTTGACGCTCTCCGGAAGAGAAAGCGTTGTAACTCCGGTGCAGTAATAGAAGGCTTCGGTGCCGATCGTTATGCATCCGGACGGAATTGTAATGTTTGTAAGCGATGTGCAATAGTAGAATGAAGAGTTGCCGATCGCCTTGACGCCTGAAGGTATTTCGAACACAAGGGAAGAGCAACCGTAGAAGAACAATGAGGGAATCCTGACAACCGCGTCGGGCAGTTTGCAGAATTTAAGCGCTTCGCAACCATAGAAAACGCCGGATCCGAGTGTGGATACCGAATCGGGGATGCTGACCGATGTGAGCGACTTGTTGAATCTGAATGCGTTGTCCGAAAGAGTCTTCAGAGTTGACGGAAGCGACACCGAAACAAGGCTTCCGCATCCGTAAAACGCGCCGTTGCCGATTGCTGTGTAGCCCTCGGGAATCGATACCTTTGTGATCGTCGTGTCACGGAAAGCGTATGCCGCAACTGCGGAAACCGGGACATTCCCGCCGCTTATAACCGTCGGAAGAGTAAGTTCTGCGGACTCCCCTTTATAACCGGCGGTTGCCGCACCGCTTTCGTAGACTATGTATCTGAAGGAATCGTCTTCCGCATATTCTTTGAACTTTCCGAGCCCGTAGAGATCACGCTCGGGTGACTTTTCATCTTCCGGAGTGTCGGTGTTGTCCGTGTCATCGGTATCGACGGACGTTGTGACCGATGTCGTTGTCGAATTGGTAGTTTTATCGGGATTCTTGTCATTACCGCAGGCAATCAGTGATGCGCTGAGCGACATTATTAACAATGCCAAGAGCAGTTTTTTCATTCTCTATGTTCACTCCTAAAAGTATTATCGCCTTATTATACAATAATTCGTGTAGGTTTGTCAAGACATTAGTTCGATTTTTATAAAAAAGATTAACATTGATTTTTAAATTTATTTCGAAAAAAATATTGACAAACTGTGACATGGATGATATAATAACAGAACCGAACCGAATATAGTCAGGGGTGCCCGATAATTGGCTGAGATGAGGTAACTCAAACCCTTAACCTGATACGGATAATGCCGTCGTAGGGAGATTATTGACCGATATATAAAATATATGTATACAGTTGGTATTCCGTACGCTATCCGGTACGGAATTTTTTTATTTTCGGAGGGTTTTTATGAAAACCGAAAAATACAGGTGGATCGTTTCGCTTGTCGAGGGTGCGGTAATGGTTGCACTGGCGATCGTTCTTGACCTTATCCCTTTCCCCGAGTGGCCGCAGGGCGGCTCAATTACGGTATCGATGGTTCCGATAGTCTATTATTCTTACCGCCACGGCTGGAAATGGGGACTTCTTGCAGGAACCGTAAATGCCGCAGTTCAGATCATAACCGGATGGTCTGCTCCTCCGGCAGGAACTTTTGTCTCATTTGTTCTGTGCGCTCTGCTGGATTATCTGATTGCATTTGCGGTCATAGGAATTGCGGATATTTTTGCAAAACCGTTTAAAAAACACAGGATTGCGGGATATGCCGTCGGAGCTTTTGTCGTTTCGATGATAAGATATCTCAGCAGCTTCCTTTCGGGGTGGATTCTCTGGGATGCCTATGCACCGGAGGGAATGCCGGCTTGGCTGTACTCTCTTACCTATAACGGATCCTATATGATTCCGAATGCGATACTTACAGCGGTACTTGTGACACTTATATGTCTGGCTGTTGATCCCGCGACTCTTCGCCCGATGAAGAAGAGAAAATGAAATATTGATCGGTCATAAAAAGTGCAGGCGCATTTGCGCCTGCACTTTTGCGTCAGTCGAGTTCTCTTTTTCCGGTGTAAAGCTCGTAATATCTGCCTTTAAGGGCAAGAAGGCTGTCGTGATTTCCGCGTTCGATTATCTCTCCCACTTCGAGAACCATGATTGCGTCCGAGTTGCGGACCGTCGAAAGTCTGTGAGCGATTACAAATGTTGTGCGATCCTTCATGAGTCTGTCCATTCCGTGCTCTATGTGACGTTCGGTACGCGTATCGACCGATGAAGTCGCTTCGTCAAGCACGAGTATCGGAGCCTTTGAGAGCGCGGCACGTGCAATGTTAAGAAGCTGTCTCTGTCCCTGAGACAGATTCGAACCGTCGCCTTCAAGCATGGTGTTGTAGCCGTCGGAAAGTCTCATTATAAATGAGTGTGCGGAGGCTGTCTTTGCGGCGGCTATAACCTCTTCGTCGGTGGCGTCAAGTCTGCCGTATCTGATGTTTTCCATAACCGTACCGGTAAAAAGATGCGTGTCCTGGAGAACCATTGCGATGTTTTCACGGAGAAAGTCCCGCTTGTAGTTCCGGACATCGATGCCGTCAATGGTTATGCTGCCGCTGTCGACATCATAGAAACGGTTGATAAGGTTCGTGATCGTGGTTTTGCCTGCTCCGGTCGAGCCGACAAATGCGATCTTCTGACCGGGATGAGCATACAGCGAAATGTTTTTGAGGATTACCTTGTCGGGATTGTATCCGAATGTGACATTGTCGAAGGTAACATCGCCGTGGATTACGGCGGGAGCAGCCGCTCCTTCAATGTCCGCAGGTTCGGGATCGGTGTCCATGACCGCAAATACCCGCTCGGCTCCGGCAAGTGCCGAAAAGAGATTGGACATCTGCTGTGAAATCATGTTTATAGGCATCGAAAACTGCTTTGAATAGCCGGCAAATACCGTCAGCGCACCGGCAGTGAAACCCGTTGTACACATCATAACACCGCCGATTCCCACTGTTACCGCATAACTGATCTGCGATGTGTTGCCCATGACCGGTCCCATGATACCGCCGTAAAACTGCGCTTTGAACTGCTTGTCGCGCAGATCGTCGTTGAGTGTGTCGAACTCTTCGATACAGATGTCCTCGTGATTGAAGACCTTTATGACCTTCTGCCCGGATACCGATTCTTCAATATATCCGTTGACCGCACCGAGAGCCGCCTGCTGACCGCCGTAATATTTTGCCGAAGCTTTTGCGATCGCTCCGCCGCCGAAGGCAAAGATCGGAATGAATACCACTGTTATAAGCGTAAGTATCCAGTTTGTGGTCACCATGAAAACGAACGTGCCGATGAGTGTGACACTTCCCGAAATAAGCGAGGTGAGCGAGTTGTTGAGCATGACGTCTATGTTGTCAACGTCGTTCGTAAAGCGCGACATCACCTCTCCGGTAGGATGTGTGTCGAAAAAGCGGAGCGGAAGCGACTGCATCTTGTTGAACAGATCGTTACGTATTTTTTCGATTGCATTCTGTGATATTCTGAGCATGAGTCTGCCCTGTAAATATGAGGTGACAATGCCGACGGCATATACGAGAAGCAAAATTATAAGTGCGGTCGTGATGTAGACCATTATTTCGGAAAGTCTGTTTCTTCCGATAACCGAAATTACGGTTCCGGTTGCCGACGAAATGACGTTGTCGGCTGCCTTTTCGAGAACGCTCATTTCTATGTTGGCGTCCGGTTTGACAGCCAGTGTGAGCTTGTCGATTATCGGCGCGAGCATGTACGAGCCGATCAGTGAGGTTACCGTCGAAATCAGCATGCACAGGAGTACAACTATAAACAGATATTTGTAGCCGCCGATGTATGACAGAAGCCTTCCGACAGTCTTGGCGGTGTTTTTCGGCTTTCCGCCGCCGCGCATTCCTCTCATGCCGCCGCGCGGACCGCCGGGGCCGCCCGGACCTCTGCCCGGACCGCCGACAGATTCGGAACCCGAATATTGCTTTTGCAGTGATTTAAGATTTCTTGCCATTTTTATTTATAAAAGCGATATTGCTTACCTTTCATCAGATTTTTGTCAGACGGCTGTCTTTCCGGTCTGTGATTCATAAATCTCGCGGTATTCTTCGTTGTTTGCGAGCAGATCGTCATGACTGCC
>CALBLD010000142.1 GCA_937895775.1 uncultured Clostridia bacterium | reverse complement strand
TTCTCGATTGCTTTATTCAGTCTCGCAATTGAACGGTTGTAGCCGATTATCTGCATTATTTCCCACAGGTCCGGGGAATTTGTTTTACCTGTAATCGCTATACGAATAAAAGTACTGATATCTCCTACATGCCCCTTATACGATTCGGGAGCCAACTTGTACTGTTTAATCTCGGCGGCAAATCCCAGATCAGCAGAAATTTCCTTCACCAGCTCAAACCAACCGTTGCTGTCAAGTGAACTGTCATATCTGTCGGCAAAACTCGAAAGTGCTTTTTTGATATCGGATTTGTCAAAATTTTCGGGATAATTGTCAACCTGCGTAAAATACCTGTCATAAAACAGCGACATATATGGTTTGACATCCGCCCATGTACAAATATCTTTGCGAGGCTTTTTTCCACCGCGCCCTATTGACAATATGCGTTTTGCATATTCCGGATCTGAAGAAAGTTCGTCGGCAAACTCTGTATCAAATGATTTTGACCAGTCGAGAACATAATCGTAAACAATATCCGACGACATTCTTGAAATTACATTCTTTGATACATCATTTAATTTGTCGAAATCAAACAATGCACCCGATGTTGACATTTTTTTGATACTGAACGGGAAACTTGTGTAGGGAAGTGTGGGATTCGCAGATCTCCACTCCTCGTAGTTGGAATTAAGAAGGGTAAGCACATATTCGATCACGCTCTCAGGAGCATAACCGGCAGTTCTGTAATCGGACAAAGCCGCGCCGTGATCGCGTTTGGAAAGTTTTTTCTTGGAATTACCCTCCATTTTCATGAGCTGTGCTATATGCATATATTTGGGAGGCTTGAATCCGAGATATCTGAACAGCTGAAGATGCTTCGGCAAACTCGGAAGCCATTCTTCACCCCTGATAACATGTGTTGTACCCATCAGATGGTCATCAACAGCATGCGCAAAATGATATGTCGGAATTCCGTCGCTTTTAAGCAGAACAAAATCCTCATCATTTTCGGGAAGCTCCAGCTTTCCTTTTATCAGATCGTTGCAAAACAACTTTTTCTCGCCGTCTCCATCCGATATAATACGCAAAACAAACGGATGTCCTTGGGAAAGCTCACTTTTTACAGTTTCAATATCAATATTGCGAGCCGCAAGCATCTGCTCACGCTCAACGGTTCTGTCATCATGCCAATCTTTGGATTTAATTTCCGCTTTTTTATCAAGTGATTGTAAATGTTCATATTCTTCAACAGAAGTAAAGCAAGGGTATGCCTTTCCTTCGCGTACAAGCTGTTTTGCAAAAACATGATATATATCCGCACGCATACTCTGCCGATAGGGACCGTATGCTCCTTTGTCTCCGCAAATCAGAGCGCCCTCGTCAAAATTGATCTTATAATATGAAAGAGTATTTATCAAATCATTTTCGGCACCGACAACCTCACGTTTTGAATCAGTGTCCTCAATACGCAGATAAAACACGCCGCCTGACTGGTGTGCCAATCGTTCATTTACTATTGCCGGAAAAAGAGTTCCGAAATGCATGAATCCGGTCGGACTCGGTGCCAGTCTTGTTACTTTGGCACCTTCGGGAAGATTTCGCTGCGGAAACATTTTTTCAATATCTTCGGGAAGAAGAGCCGTATTTGGGAAAAGCAATTCGGCAAGTTCATTATAATTCATTTTTTTCTCCTGTAATTATGCTGTAAAATCATAAAACGACTATTGTATTATAACATATTCCATTTGATTTGTCTATACAATTCGGCAAGGATTTGCAATTTTGATATCTATTTTAAAAGGGCAGAATTGCATACTCAATTATACAAAATGATTATTTTGTATAATCGAGGGCAGGATTATATACAGTAACCGATCAGTTTTCTGATTTCTGACATGATTTCAAGCGTATCTGCGCTACTTTTTCTTTTTTTGAGATATTCTTCAACATTTCCATTAATATACGAAATAAAATCATCAAGTTCAAATCTCATACAATCCTCATAATCCGAAACGCCGTGAATCAACACAGAATTGTTATTTCTGTCAATAGTTTTTACATTCTGCAATCTTGAAATATTATCAATCAAAATCGAGCAATTATCGGTAATGATTTCACTTGAAATACAGCTTGACGCCATTTTTGATATATTGACCGTAACAGAAAAATCTTTGTACTTCAGTAGCAAATTATCCGTAACATCGACATTGTTACCTCCGTACACAGCGTTTGCCGACATATTTTCCGGCTTGTCGAACAACTGAACAAGAAAACTTATCGCATATACGCCAAGATCCATAAGTACGCCGCCAATACACTCTTTATTGAATGTAGAGGCAATTTTGCCTTCTTTCAGACCATCGAGTTTTGAGGATCGCTGACAAAAGTTGATATTTGCAGAAATAACTTTATTTTTACGTGTTGCCTCTTTTATATCGTTAATCCATGGCAGATGTGAATTCATCATTGCTTCCATGAATACAACTTCCCTTTTGTCAGAAATTTCACAAAGTTTAAAAAACTGTTCGGGAGTAACACATGCCGGTTTTTCACAAAGCACATGTTTGCCCGATTCAAGTAAAATCCTTGCATGCTCATAATGAAGATAGTTCGGAGACGCAATATAAATTGCGTCAATATTCTTATCTGCTGCAAGTTCCGATATATTATCAAACAACATGATGTCACGTGATCCGACAAATTCACGAGCCCTTTCGATTGACCTCGAATACTG
>CALBLD010000141.1 GCA_937895775.1 uncultured Clostridia bacterium | reverse complement strand
CCCGTCCTCGGATAATGTGTTTGTGCTTGCAGATATGCTCGCCGAAGAACTTGTGGAAACGGGTTTGAAAAATGTTTCGGTCGATCGTGCCGCCGGATGCGTGTACGCTGTTTTGCCGGCAACACCCGGATATGAGGATCGGAAAAAGATCGGATTCATCGCTCACATGGATACCTCTCCCGATTTTTCGGGAGCAAATGTTCATCCGGTAATACATGAAAATTACGACGGAAAGGATGTTGTTCTCGGAAACAGTGGCAGAATACTCAGGGTTTCCGATTTCCCTCATCTCGAAAAACTCAGAGGCAGAACGCTGATTACAACCGATGGGACGTCTCTGCTCGGAGCTGACGACAAGGCGGGAATTGCGGCAATAATGACCGCAATGGAAAGGGTTATTTCCGAAAATCTGCCTCACGGACAGATTTCGGTTGCCTTTACTCCGGATGAAGAGGTCGGCAGAGGAACCGATAATTTTGATACACAGAGATTCGGCGCAGATTTTGCATATACGGTTGACGGCGATGATGAGGGAGAGATCGTCTACGAAAATTTCAATGCGGCATCGGCGCGCGTCAAAGTTAACGGCTTCAATGTTCACCCCGGCTCGGCAAAAAACACCATGGTGAACGCAATGTTGGTTCTCATGGAGCTTAATTCAATGCTTCCGTCTGCGGATACACCGAGAAATACAGATAATTACGAAGGATTTTTCCACCTTACAGGTGCAACAGGCGATGTTGAGCATGCAGAAGGGGCATATATAATAAGAGATCATTCGAAAGAGATGTTCGGAGCAAGAAAAAATCTGATGAAGCACGCGGCTGATATTCTCAACGAAAAATACGGAAAGGATACCGTGAATCTTGAAATCGAAGATTCATATTACAATATGCGCGAAGAGATCGAAAAGTGTCCGGAAATCGTGCGTGTGGCTGAGGAGGCAATAAAAAGTCTCGGTCTGGAGCCACTGTCGCCTCCGATCAGAGGAGGAACCGACGGAGCAAGACTTACTTTCTGCGGACTGCCGTGTCCGAATCTCGGAACCGGCGGACACGCATTTCACGGCCCCTATGAACATATAACCGCCGAGGGGCTTGCGCTCGCATCCGATATAGTGTTCGAAATCATAAAACAGTGGGCGAAATAATCGGGTACCGATACAATGGAAAGGGGCTGCAATTTATGCGGTCCCTTTTCATATCTGCCGACACAAGTTAATGTATGTTAATTGAAAAAGTAAAATAAAATATCTGAAAACTATTGAAAAATATAAAAACATGTGATATAATACGGTCGGAATGGTGGATGTCCGATATGATACAGATGAACGGGAATGAAAATTCCTTTTTTATGTATTCTACGGTTACCCATAGTTAACTCAATGAAAGGGCATAAGTATTATGATAAAAACAACAGTAAAAATTGACGGGATGGCTTGTTCGATGTGCGAAAGTCATGTAAACGATTGCATTAGGAATAATTTCAGAGTTAAGAGTGTAAAATCGTCGCACACAAAAGGGGAATGTGTTATTATTTCGGATAATGAAATAGATACTGCCGGACTGAAGTCGGCAATAGAGGCAGTCGGATATAAGGTGTTGTCGGTCGAAATCGGAGAGTACAAAAAGAAATCCCTGTTCGGATTTTTCGGAGGATGAGCGTTATGGAGATAATTATTTCGGCTTTCTTTGTATGCGGCTTTTTTTACCTGAGCAGGGCAGTGAAGAAAACATGCAGGATGTATCTGCAGAATGACAACTGATAACGGAGGGAAAAGATGTCTATTGTGGAATTACGGAATGTCAGTCGGGTCTATACAAGCGGCGATCATGAACTGAAAGCGCTTGACAGTGTGGATCTGACTCTTGACGAAGGAAAGTTTGTCGTAATACTCGGTCCGTCGGGAGCGGGTAAAAGTACGCTTTTAAATCTGCTCGGCGGTCTTGACAGTCCGACATCGGGTAAAATTTTCGTTTGCGGAAAGGATATTTCGACCCTCACCAAAAATGAGCTTGCCGATTACCGTGCTGAAACGGTAGGATTTGTTTTTCAGTTTTATAATCTGATTCCGACCCTTACTGTTCACGAAAATGTTGCACTTGTAAAGGAAATTGCAAAAAACTCTCTTTCGGCGACGAAAATGCTGGAGGAAGTCGGACTTGCCGATCATGCGAAGAATTTTCCGTCGGAGCTCTCGGGCGGTGAACAGCAGCGTGTCTCGATTGCGCGCGCGCTTGCGAAAAATCCGAAAATACTTCTTTGTGATGAGCCGACAGGTGCGCTTGATTCAACAACCGGCGTTCTTGTGCTGAAACTTCTTCTGAAAATGGCTCGTCGGTACGGCAAAACCATAGTTATTGTAACTCATAACCAGAATATTGCAAGAATGGCTGATACCGTGATTCGTGTAAAAAACGGTAAGGTCGTATCGGTTGAAAATCAGGAAAACCCGGTCTCTGCCGACGATATCGATTGGTAACCGGAAGGGGTTGTAGTATGTTATGTAGAAAAATGCTTCGCACTGCATGGCAATACAGGGCGCAGTTTATTTCAATGGTTCTTATGGTAATGCTCGGTGTCGGCATGTTCGTCGGATTCAATATGGAGTGGACGAGTATTGAAAAAAACATGTTTTCTTTTTTTGACGACAGCCACTTTGCCGATTATCGGCTTGTCAGTGAAAAAGGGTATTCGGCGGATGATCTTGCGAAGATATCGGAAATAAACGGAGTGGATAGCGCGTCCCGCTTTTTTTCGGTAAATGCAGACGTTAAGGACAGCGGTGGGGACAGCGTTGCTCTTTCGGTTACCACAAATCCCGACGTTTCGTCGTTTGTTCTGATAAGCGGGGATGCTTATGATCCCGACAGCACCGACGGCATATGGCTTTCGGATAAATATGCCGAAAAAAACAACATCCGCATCGGGGATGCTGTCTCGTTCATTTATATGAACACCGAGATCGGCGGAACGGTAAAGGGTCTTATAAAGGCAGCCGAACAGATGATATGCGTGCGCGACAATACACAGCTTATGCCGGATTTTTCGACGCATGGATTTGCATACATTTCGCCTGTCATGTATGAAAATGCGATCGGATTCGGATATTATCCGCAGATCAATGTTATATCCGATCTTTCGGAAGAGGATTTTTTCGAAAAAGCCAATAAGGCTCTCGGACAGACGAG
>CALBLD010000140.1 GCA_937895775.1 uncultured Clostridia bacterium | reverse complement strand
GTGTATGACAGCTTTATTTCGGGCGAATATCTCGGCTGGAATGCGAAAAATCTTACGCTCGTCAACTGCACGGTTGAAAGTCTTCAGGGGATGTGCTATATCGATAATCTTGTCATGAAGAACTGTCGGCTGATAAACACCACGCTCGCCTTCGAATATTCGACGGTTGAGGCGGATATCGACGGCAGTATACGCAGCGTTCTGAACCCCTCGGGCGGAAGAATCAGTGCAGACGAGATCGGGACACTCATTATACAGAAGGACAGAATCGATCCGTCCAAAACGTCAATTGTGTGCAAAAAGATCGGAGAAACAAGAGATGAAGTTTGATTTTGACAGTGTGGTTGACCGCAGGAACACAAATTCCTGCAAATGGGATGTCGGCGAAAACGAACTGCCGATGTGGATCGCCGATATGTATTTCAGAACGGCTCCCGCAATCATCGACGAGATAGAAAAAAGAGCCGCACACGGCATCTACGGATACTGCGATGTTCCGGACGAATGGTACGACGCATATATCGGCTGGTGGGACCGCCGCCACGGCGTGAAATTCGGAAAGGACGACCTTATTTTCTGCACGGGAGTTGTTCCCGCGATATCGAGCATTGTCCGCAAGCTGACCACCCCTGCCGAAAAGGTGGTAATGCTCACTCCGGTCTATAATATTTTCTTCAATTCGGTCGTCAACAACGGCAGAGTCGTGTCCGAAAGCCGACTTGTCCGCAGAGACGGCAGATATTACATCGATTTTGACGATCTTGAGTCGAAACTCTGCGACCCGCAGGCTTCAATGATGATAATGTGCAATCCGCACAACCCGGTGGGCAGGATATGGAGCGGGGAAGAGCTTGCAAAGGTCGGAGAGCTTTGCAAAAAATACGGAGTAACCGTTATTTCGGACGAAATTCATTGCGATCTGACCGACCCCGGCTGTAATTACACCCCGTTTGCGGCGGCATCGGATATCTGCCGCGAAATAGGCATTACATGTATCGCGCCCACAAAGACCTTCGGCATACCCGGAATACAGACCGCCGCAGTCGCTGTTTCCGACCCTTTTCTGCGCCATAAAGTGTGGAGAGGACTCAACACCGACGAGGTTGCCGAGCCGAACGCCTTTGCGGTCGGTGCGGCGGTGGCAGCCTTCAGTCACGGAGAGGAGTGGCTTGATGCGCTTCGTGAATATGTTGCCGCAAACAAGGCGCACGTGAGAAAATTCATCTCCGAAAATATTCCGCAGATCACGGTGACCGATTCGGATGCGACATATCTGCTCTGGCTTGACTGTGAAAAGCTCGGCGACAGCGCGTATGTTGCCTCCTTTATCCGTGAAAAAACAGGTCTTTACCTTTGTGCCGGAAGACAGTACGGGGACGGCGGGGAGTATTTTCTGCGTATGAATCTTGCCTGCCCGCGTTCAACAGTTGACGACGGACTTGACCGCCTTCTGCGCGCCGTAAAGCTTATGAACGGCAGTGTCTGATAAAAGGAGCATGATTTCAAAATAACGGCAGGGACAGCCGCATACAATCTGAGCTGCTTATTCCGTAATCGGAACAAGCAGCTCTTTTCATGTTATGCGGTTGTATCGGGCGGATGCACGGTATGTATCAGCATCTGATGAATTTCATGTTTCCGATCTCGAATTTTTTGTCGTCGATTCGTTTTGCAAGCTGACGTGTTTCTATAAATTCATCGGTCACGATAACAAAAAACTGCTTGCCGTCCTTTTCGATCAGATAAAATTCTTTGTCAAGATTTTTCAGAGAATTGATAAGCTCGGGAATCCCAAATGGCGCGCTCGTCAAAAAGCCGAGGGCATTGTCGATCACTTTTTCGCTTTTTGTAAGCTTCTGCTCGGCTAAAAGCGTGTAAATCTTTGCGCCGGGAAATTTTTCGGAAACTACGCGATCCTTCTTTGTCTTTTTGATGCCCTTTCCGTAATCCGACATGTTATACGGTTCACGCACAACCGATATGTCTGTTGCCTCTGCGTCATCAAGCAGATAATCAAGACTTACATTCAGCAGTTTTGAAATTGCCTTCAGATTATCTATGTCGGGAATACCGTTGTCTGTTTCCCATTTTGCAACGGCAGAGCGGGAAACACCCAGCTTTTCGGATAACTGCTCCTGGGAAAGACATGTCTGTTTTCTTGCCTCTTTCAGTTTTTCGCCTAATGTCATTGTAATGACCTCCTTGGTATCTTGATGTACCCATTGTAATCCGGAACTCTGCAAAATGCAATAAACCGATCATAACAACGCTGTTACTTTGCGTGACAATTGCTTCCGTTCCGTAATTTGCGGTCGGACATCGGGCTTTCCTTCATTGAAATGACATCGGGTAGGGCTCCCGTCATCCTTTTTTATTCGATTCTGCCGAGTACGCGCATGAGCGGTATCGGGTCGTTGGCTGTTATCAGTGATGCGCCGCGTTCGATGCAGAGGCGCACGTCTTCTTCGTTGTCCGCACAGTACATGTGGATCGGAAGTCCCATGCTTTTATATATCGGAAAGCTTTCGCCGCGGACGAGATTCATATCAAGACCAAGTTCGTCGTAATATGAATAGGAATCGGACTCAAATTCCTTCATCTGAAAGTCCGGGTAACCCATGGTGCGTCCGTTGTACCTCTCTTTGATGTATCTGATTATTCTTGCATTGAAGCAGTAGAACCAGCAATCGCTAAAGAAGCCGGATTCCTTCAGCATGGCGACAGTTTTATCGACAGCTTCCTCGCGGAAATCCTTTATTTCCACGCCGAGACGCAGGGAAGGACGCAGTGAGCGGGCAAGCTCCAGCGTTTCGCGGAGCGTGGGGATCCGCTCTCCCGCAAATTCCGCACCCTTGTAACTCCCGGCATCAAGCTCTTTCAGCTCTGCAAGCGTCTGTTCCGTAATCAGACCGTCGTGACCGGTAATGCGGAGAGTGTTCGCATCATGCATGATGACCGGTACCTTGTCCTTCGAAAGCCAGACGTCAAACTCAATGGCGTCAACGCCGAGTTCAATCGCCGCACGGAATGAAATCAGTGTGTTTTCGGGATATTTTGCCCGCCATCCGCGGTGTCCTTCGACAATTATGCTCCTTTCCATTTGTTTTTACCTCTTTTTGCTCGTAGTATATTTTATAATCGGAATTGCAAGCACCAGCGATGCCGCAAGCCATGCGCCCGGATCTCCGAGGCATACCGCAACAAAGGCAAGCGTTGATGCCGATTCGTTTATCGGTGCGCCGTTCACTGCTGTCGGGAGAAGCGAGCATATCGTTATTCTCGCAATCAGTTCGGCAATGCCCGCAGAAAAGGCGTAGCCGACCTT
>CALBLD010000139.1 GCA_937895775.1 uncultured Clostridia bacterium | reverse complement strand
CAATGAAGTTTATCTGTTCGCAAAACAGATACAGACTGTCGCAGAGCGCATCAAAGCTGGACGCGCTCAGTCCGCTTGCTGTTTTTTCACGCGGATATGCCGCGGTATTTTCGGGAAGCGGCGCGCTTGTCAGAAAAACCGATGATATCCGTATCGGAGATAAAATCACTGTCAGAACGACCGACGGACAAATATATGCCGATGTAACAGGGAAGGAGATTGTCAATAATGGCTGACAGCAATAACAAAGATAAAGAAATTCTTTTTGAAGACGCACTTGCGAGACTTGAGCAGATAGTAAAAAGTCTTGAAAACGGCGATGTTCCGCTTGACAGATCGCTTGCTCTGTATGAGGAAGGAGTAAAGCTTGTCGGAATATGCAACAGCAGGCTTGAAAATGCCGAAAAGAGGATAAAGATTCTCGTTGACGGCGGGGACGGACTTCATGAAGAAGATTTCGTAAAAGAACCAAAGGGTTGAATAGGAGCGGAGAATAACTGTATATGTCTGCACTTGAAGAAAGAATACACGGCTCGGCAGAGCTTGTCTCCGCAAGGCTTGAACAATGCCTGAGATCGGGTGACCCGGATCTGTCGGAACTTTATAATGCTATGTCGTACAGCGCACTTGCCGGAGGGAAAAGAATACGTCCGTTTCTTGTAATGGCGGTATGTGATATGTTTTCGGGAAACGCCGAAGAAGCACTTCTTTACGCAACCGCTGTCGAAATAGTACATACGTATTCGCTGATTCATGATGATCTGCCCGCAATGGATAATGACGATATGCGACGCGGAAAGCCGACCTGTCATAAGGCATACGGGGAAGCGAGGGCGATACTTGCGGGCGACGCACTGCTTACAATGGCGTTTGAACTTGTATCCGGCGACAATTCGGTGCCGGACGGACATCGTGTACGGGCGTTGTATGAAATATCGAAATGCGCGGGCGGTTCCGGAATGATAGGTGGTCAGGAAATGGATATCGCGCTCGAAGGACAGCACATTGAATATGAAACAATGGTGAAAATCCATATGCTGAAAACCGTCGAACTAATAAAATGCGCATGCAGGCTCGGGGCGATTGCGGCTGATATTTCGGATGAAAAAACGCTTGCCGACATTGATTGCTACGCGGAAGGCGTCGGCAGGGTGTTTCAGCTTGTTGATGATCTGCTTGATGTCTCTTCAACCGATGAAAAGCTCGGAAAAACGACAGGCTCGGACGAAAAGAATAAAAAAACGACCTATCTCAGTTTCATGCCCGCAGAAATCGCGGAGCAGCTTGCGGATGTCATGACCGAAAAAGCCGTTGAGGTACTGAAGAATTATGAAAACAGTAAAATCCTCTGCGATTTTGCATTTTTTCTGAAGGACAGAAAAAAGTAATGAGAATAGATAAATATCTTGCGGAAAGCGGGTTTGCCCCGAGCCGACAGAAGGCAAAAGAACTGATTTCGGGCGGTTTTGTTTTAAAAAACGGTTGTACCGTAAATAAGGAGAGTGCCGATGTTTCGGATGGTGATCTGATTGAGATAACCGGGAGACCTTATCCGTATGTCAGCCGCGGAGGACTTAAGCTTGCCGCGGCGCAAAAGGAATTCGGCATTGATTTTGACGACAAAACCGCATGCGATGTCGGTGCATCGACGGGCGGCTTTACCGATGTTATGCTGAGATCGGGAGCCGGACGTGTTTTTGCGGTTGACTGCGGACACGGACAGCTTCATCCGGATATCCGATACGATCCGAGAGTGGTGAATATGGAATCACAAAATGCGAGGGAGCTTGATTCTTCTCTCATCGGTTGTCTCTGCGATATTGTTGTAAGCGATTTGTCTTTCATATCGCAGACACTTGTTTTTCCGGCGATATCATCGGTTCTCCGTGACGGCGGGGAATTTGTCAGCCTGATAAAACCGCAGTTTGAAGCCGGCAAAGAAAACGTGGGCAAAGGCGGTATAGTGAAGGATCGGCGGGTACATGAACTTGTGATCGAAAAGGTTATATCCGAAGCCGAAAAATACGGGCTGTTCTGTGAGGGACTTATAAGATCCCCAATAACCGGCGGAGACGGAAACACCGAGTATCTTGCCTATTTTATCTGTGATAAAAGCGGTATGTCCAAGTGCCGGATTGGTAAAGCTCTGATAAAAAATGTTGTCGGAACATAAAAGACATTGCGAAAGGAAGAGTGCATGAAAAACAAACGACAGGAAGCGATACTTGAAATTATATCGAAATATGATATCGAGACGCAGGAAACATTGCTTGATAAGCTGAAAAGTAAGGGCTATGACGTTACGCAGGCGACGGTATCGCGCGATATACGCGAACTTGAACTGATAAAGGTTTCGTCAAAGGACGGCGGATACAAATACGCCGCACGTGAAAAGGAAGATCAGCGTCCGAACGCAAAATATATGAATATTATGCGTGAAACAGTCGTTTCGATAGATTATGCCAATAATCTTATCGTTATAAAGACTTTTTCCGGGATGGCACAGGCAGCGGCGGCGGCAATTGACGCACTGTTCGGCGATGAAATACTCGGAACGATAGCGGGAGACGATACGATTTTTGCCGCTGTTCATACCATGACGTCGGCGCAGATAATCGTGCGTCAGATAAAAGAGTCCATGGGAATCGTATAAAATTATTGTCGTGAGGTAATTTGATATGCTGAATTCGCTTCATATCGAAAATATTGCCGTTATAAAATCGGCGGATATCGATTTCGGCGATCGGTTTACGGTTATGACAGGTGAAACCGGCGCGGGAAAATCAATTATAATTGATTCTGTCGGATTGGTTCTCGGTGATAAGTTTTCAAAAGAGCTTATCAGGACAGGTCAGACACATGCAATGGTAAGTGCTCTTTTTTCTTCGTTGCCTCAGAAAACGGCGGAGCAGTTGAATGCAATCGGACTTCCTCCCGATGAAGAAGGATGCGTGTTTATACAGCGCTCGGTTTCACTTGACGGTCGTTCGGTAACAAAATATAACGGCAGGGCAATCTCTCTTTCACTTCAGAAAGAGGCGGGAAAACTGCTTATCTCGGTTCACGGTCAGCA
>CALBLD010000138.1 GCA_937895775.1 uncultured Clostridia bacterium | reverse complement strand
CAAAAACTGACCACAGGTGTTATGGAAGGCACAGATGTCAGTTTCTTTTCGGTGAAACAGCTTTACGGACTGTTTTTCTACGACGGTATTACGGAAAAGTCGGTTGATTTCAAGACCATGCTCGATTTTCTTATCGCCTCATCCGAAAACGAAAATGTTTCTGCTACATTCGATGCGGAGACAGTATCCGGGATTAAATCGCTGTCCGACGGAATCACGCGTTTTGAAGCACAGATGGAAGCACCGATCGATAAAGCAACACTAAAGGGACTGTTTTACCAAAACTACGGTATTTTACTGACCGACGCTCAGCTTGCACAGATTTACGGTAGTTACTTTGCCTCGACCGGTGAATCTCAAAGTGAAACAATTCCCTTCTTGCCGCTGATGAAATTTCTTGCGTCATGCGGACAAATTACAGATCAGACGGCAATTGCAACAATAAACGGTTATGACAGCTTATATGCAACCGTAAATTCAAAATACGGCTACGAGCAGTTTTTACCGGTTCTCGCACAGACGGCAACCGCACTGTCCGGCACAACGCCGCATATAACCGTAACTGAAGAATCGATTCAGCAGATATACATTATGTATTTTTACAGTACGGGAGCTTTCCCCGACGGAAAAATCAACGGCAGGATATTTGCGGAATATGCTCTCGCTGCAGATAAAGCAAACGCTGTTATTCATGCACAACTGACCGATGAAAACCGTGATAAACTCGCAGATATGCTGACAGTTGCAAAGTATTGTTCAGACGAAGCAAACCTCGATTATGATGGTGCATACAAGGCACTTTCATCGCTTCAGGATGAAATAAAAAGTGACATGTCCTCTTCGGCACTTGAAAAGGATAAGATTTCGGGTGTATATATCAAATATGCAACAAACAACGGCAACGCACTCACCACACCGATGATGGCGTGTGAACTGCTCGATTTCGTCAGCGGCAATATGGATACCAACATTCTGCTTGTACGAAAAATGACAGATGATCGCAGACAGAAAGTTTCGGATGCGCAAGCAGATATAGAAAAAGCGGAAGATTTGTTTTTGGGAGAAAGCTATTCCCGCATGCTTCTGTCAATAAATCTGCCAAATGAGAGCGATGACACCACCGGATTTGTAAGTTATTTCTCTGATGAGGTTAAAGGCGTGTTTGGTGAAGACGCATATATTACGGGAGAAATAGTTTCTACATATGATCTTGAAAAGTCATTTGCTCACGACAATCTGTTTATTACCGTGTTTACACTCGTATCCATTTTCATTATCGTATCGTTAATTTTCAGATCGCTCTCTCTTCCGATTATTTTGGTTGCTATCATTCAGGGAGCAATATTCATTGCAATGAGCACACAGCTTATCGGAAACAGCATCTTCTTCATGAGTTATATTGTGTCCACCTGTATTCTTATGGGAGCTACGATTGATTACGGAATTCTGATGTCAAGCAATTATGTGGCATACCGCGGCGATTATAACAAAAAACAGGCACTGTCGCTTTCGGTTGAAGCAGCAATGCCGACTGTATTCACATCCGGTCTTATTCTGACGGTATGCGGTTTCGTCATCCACTTTATTTCCAGCCAAAACTCGATATCTACAGTCGGTCTGCTCATCGGAATCGGCACAGTCTGCTCTGTTGTTATGATAACCGTTGTTCTGCCGTCGGTTTTATATCTTCTGGACAAATTCGTACTAAAACTGTCATTGAAGAAAAAGAACAAGCATACATCTTCATAAAAAAGCCATACGTCATGGATCAAACAAATTACAACCACCCGACATATAAAATGTCGGGTGGTTCAGATCGCTGACAAAGGGATCAGGACGAGAGTTCTGATCCCTTTGTCGTCTT
>CALBLD010000137.1 GCA_937895775.1 uncultured Clostridia bacterium | reverse complement strand
GGAGACACCGGAAATGTCTCGTCTTTCTGCGGCGATTACAGATTTGCCGCCGCAATCGGATCGCTGACCATCCCGAACGGTTCGGCTCCCATCGCCTATTTCATAACCGGACACGGTGAAAAGGTCGGAAGCTACGACAGCGGTTCGACCGAAAAGAATACCGATTATTCAAGTGCTCAGCCGCTTTATCAGATACTCCGCGACTGCGGATACGATATCAGAAAGATCGATCTGAAATATGAGGATTTCGGAAATGAGGATGACGCACTTGCTGTTGTTTACTCTCCTTCGACCGATTTCCTTGCTCCCGAAAATTCGGACAGCTTCAACGAGACGGAAAAGCTGAATCGGTTTTTGGATGGGAAAAATCATTCGCTTGTGGTTTTTCTCGACCCGGGAACGAGAAAGCTTTCAAATCTTGAGGGTTTTCTGAATGAAAAATGCGGTGTTACGGCGGTCGACGCAAAGGGCGCCGACGACGGAACCAACGCGGTCTCGGTGGATAAACTGTCATTTGCCGGAAAAGCGGGCGGAGCATCGGTTGTTTCACGGATAGCCGACGGATACGCCGCTGACAAAAAGGTGATTTTCTCATCGGCACGACCGCTGATTATCGGCAAGGATGCGAAATCAACGTCGGCGATATATGAGGTTCCCGACAGCGTTTCGGATAAAGAGCTGCTCGGTGACGCACTCATGACGATTACCGAAACCGGGAGCGGATCGCATATCGCAATATGCGGAACCTCCGATTTTGTCGGTGACAGTTATACCGGCAATCCCGATTATGCAAACCGTGAGGTCATGCTTGAAACGGTTGCGGAACTTTCGGAGGCGGCAAGGGTGCCGACGGGAGTCGCATTCAAGACCGTTATGAGCGACAGACTTGATATAACAAACAGACAGGCATTTATACTGACAGTAATGCTTTCGGCAGGAATACCGCTTGTTTTTGCCTCTGTGGGAATCATTGTGTATTTGAGGAGGAGATATTCTTGAACACAGCAAAAGAACGAAAAAAGAATTTTCTTTCCGGACAAAAGGGACTGATTATCGGACTTGCGGTGTCCTTTGCGGTACTGCTTCTCGGATACTTCTTTATAATACGTCCGCTTCTGAAGGATGACAAAAAGCCCGCAGGCAGTACGACCTCGCTGATATGGGAGGATGAACGGCTTGTTTCGGGTAATCAGCTGCTGCTCTATCCGGCTATCGCCGAGGATAATATCAATACAATAAAGATTCACAATCCGGATAATGATCCGAGGTATGTCGATTGGGGCTTTTTCTATAACAAAGACGAGGACGAGAGCAAAAATCTCGATGCGGATTCCTATTATCTGACCGGATATGAATATGCCGCGTTCAAAAAAGATTCCTTTTCATATACGGCAATGGCGATAGGAACCGTGTACTGCTCGGCAAGAATAGAGGACCATTGCACCGATTTTTCGGTATACGGTCTTGATTATACCGATATAAACGAGAAAAAATATGTCGTGGTAACCACGCGTGACGGTGTCAGCCATACGATCGTGTTCGGCGATAAACTGCCGTCGGGTTCGGGATATTATGTGCGCAGTATAGACGAAAACGATGTGCTTGATCCCGAAACGTCAGAGAGTACCGGCGAGCGGAAGGTACGCGACTCGGTCTATATACTGACCGATGTTTATACGTCAAGCACACTGCTGTCAACTCCGATGAATCTGACGACGCCCATGCTCGGCTTTCCGGCAAACACGAACTCGCGACTGCAGGCGTTTGCGCTCTGGATCGACGAGGACAAATATTATACCGATAAACTTGATGAAAACGGAAATGTGGTGAAGGATGAAAACGGAAATCCGGTAAAGACACTGTCGCCGGCGATATATGCAAAACCGACGGATGTTTCGTCAAAGGATCCGTTTGCGGTTTTCGGCGGAATGTCGGTTTACGATATTGTCAGACCGTCCGGATACTATTCGTCCTCCTCTCTCGAAGACCTGATCGATCTGTTCGAGGATTTTCAGGGTTCAAGCGTTGTCGAAATGGCAAAAGAGATGACGGACAGCGAGGGTGAATCCTATTACGGCTTTGAAAAAGAACTGCTGAAAAAATACGGTCTCGACGATCCGTATTACATGCTGCTCTACCGTTCAAACAGTATCGACAACTATGTCTATTTCAGCAGACTTATTGACGGGGAATATTACTATGCGTATTCGCTGACTTTCAATGTGATATGCAAGGTTGATATTTCAAAAGCATATTTCCTTTCATGGGATCTGAAAAAATTCATATCAAGCTCGGTGTTCTATCTCCAGATAGGAAACTGTAAATCGATAGAGATAACCGGAAACTATTTTGATCTCGGAGTTGATAATGACAGCCGTAAAGGCGAGCAGAATGTCAATCTGAAGTTCAGACTTGACGGAAGCGGTCAGACCCTTAAGGTGATCGAAGCAAACTCGGGCAGATCGATCGACGTCAAAAATTTCAGACAGTTTTACAGAATACTTGCCGATGTGGCACTGCGCGAAGAGGTGGACAAAGCACTTGCGGCACAAGCAATGAAACAGGATCCGATTGCAACCGTAAAGATCGTGACTGCCGAAAGCATTGTCTATAAAAAGGATTCGTCGGGGAATGATACCGATGAAATCGATTTCACAAGACCGAGCGTAACCAAGGTTTTCAGATTCTATAAGCTGACAAATGGAAGAGTGCTTCTGACTATCGAAGATATAGACGAAAACGGAAAATCTTCCGGAGAAGCGGGAAGCTTTTATCTTGTAACAGGCTCTGTTCATAAGATGCTCGGTGCCGCACTCGATGTGTATAACGGTATTGATGTTGATAATATCACAAGGGGATAAGCGATGAAGAAAAATATTTGCTTCCTTTGTATTCTGATAGTGATTGCATTGCTCCTGCCCGGATGTTCGGCAGGTAAAACGGTAATGAAGATCGGAAAGCTGAATGTCTCTTATGATATGCTGAGATATTTCGCAAAGAACTACATGAACGGGTATGACGGAGTGAGCGAAGAAAGCTTCAGAACCGACGATGAACTTCGTAAGAAGCTTGATGATAACGTCCTTTCGTCTCTCAGGGAGCTTGCCGCATACGTAACGCTTGCAGATAAATACGGGGTGAAACTCGACAGAGACGATAAGAACACTGTCGATGACAAAATTGCCGATATGAAAGCCGAATACAGCGATACCAAGGCTTATAAAAAGGGACTGGAGGAAGCGTATGCGACCGAGGCGGTCATACGTCGGATATATGAAATACAGCTCCTTTGCGATAAGCTTTACGATCACCTTACAGACGGAAGCGATGCGGCGTTCAGATCGGATAACGAGACAATAGAAAAGGATATAGCCGACGGAAACTGGTTTTCCGCCGAATATATACTTATAACTTATTCGGCGAAGGATAAGGAAAGCAGAAAAGAATACGCCGAAAAAATGCTTGAGGGCATGGATAAGGATAAGTCGCTCCGTGACCTGTATGATAAAAACAGCACCGTTTACGGACTCGGAATATCATACGCCAAGATCGATGCGTTTACCTATACCCAGCAGAAGGAGTATTTCGAAAAGGCGGTCTGCGCACTTGAGGTCGGTCAGACAAGCGGGGTCACGGACACTGTTGACGGTTTTCTGATCGTTCGCAGGCTGGAGCTGTCGCAGGCGTATATCGAGGATAAATTCATATCCGTTTTCTGTGTCGGTTATCTTGAGAGAGAGTTTTTCAATCTCGTGGAGAAAACGGCGGGAGAGCTTGATATCAGCTATTCCAAAGGATATGAGAATATAAAATTCTGCGAAATCGAATAATCCGAAAATAAAAAACAGACATGCGGATGAAGTGTTTTCGGACTTTGTGTGCCGGTCTTCTTTGAGAAGATCGGCACGAATGTAAAGAAAGGAATGGTCATAAGAATGAAAGCAGTAATTACCGTAACCGGCAAGGACGGCGTCGGAATAGTCGCAAAGACGAGTACAATGTGCGCGGAGTACGGAGTAAACATAGTTGATATATCCCAGAGTGTGCTCGGTGAGTATTTTGCGATGATAATGATTGCCGATATAAGCGGTATGACATTGCAGTTCAGCAGTTTTGTCGATAAGGCAAGAGACCTCGGAACCTCCTGCGGACTTTCCATATCGGTAATGCACGAAGAAATCTTCAATACAATGCATCATATATGAGAGGCGACCGATAATGCAGATGATAACAAGACAGGATATTCTTGAGACGATCAATATGATCCGTTCGGAAAATCTCGATATCCGGACTATAACAATGGGTATATCGCTGTTCGACTGCGTGTCGGACGATATCGGGAGACTGTGCGATAATATTTACGATAAGATAACATCAAGGGCGGAGCATCTGGTGCAGACAGGCGAGGATATCGCAAAAATGTACGGGATACCGATCATAAATAAACGTGTGTCGATAACGCCTGTTTCGCTTATAGGCGGAAAAGCCTCGCCGGATGAATATGTGAGAATAGCAAAAACACTTGACCGCGCCGCAAAGACGCTCGGTATAAACTTCATCGGAGGTTATACGGCACTTGTGCAGAAGGGAATGTCGTCAAATGCGGCGGCACTTCTCGATTCGGTGCCGCAGGCACTCGCCGAAACCGACTATCTCTGTTCATCGGTAAACGCCGCATCAACAAAAGCGGGCATCAATATGGATGCAATAATAAAATGCGGAGAGATCATAAAAAAGACCGCAGAACTGACATCGGACAATGATTGCCTCGGATGCGCGAAGTTCGTTGTTTTCGCAAATGCTCCCGAGGATAACCCGTTCATGGCGGGTGCGTTCAACGGAATGGGCGAACCCGAAACAG
>CALBLD010000136.1 GCA_937895775.1 uncultured Clostridia bacterium | reverse complement strand
CTCAAAACCGCAGTCGTTATATCCGAGGATCAGATCCGTACCGATGTCGTGAATGTCGGCACGACCGTCCGTATATATAACGAAAAATGGGATGAAGAGGTAGAATATACGATCGTCGGATCGACCGAGGCAGCTCCTCTTCAGAATAGGATATCCGACCAGTCACCTATCGGAAAAGCCATTATCGGTCACGGTGCGGGTGAAACGGTGGTCGTGGATACACCCGCGGGACACGCAAATGTCAAAATACTCAGCATTGAGAGAACGCAGGACTGATTTTGACGGATAAACAGAAAGGATCATTGCAAAATGGCAGATAATCAGACAGCAACAGAGCCGAATGTGGGCTCGGAGCTTGCGGTAAGACGCGAAAAGCTCAATAGTATGAAGGAAAGCGGACATGATCCGTTTCTGATTACAAAATATGACGTCAATGCTTACAGCGGCGACGTAAAAAACGGATTTACCGACCCTGCCGAGGGAGAACAGCCGAGAAATGTTTCAATGGCGGGCAGAATGATGAGCCGCCGTATAATGGGAAAAGCATCATTTGCACATGTTGCCGATAAACAGGGCGAGATACAGATATATGTAACCCGCGACGCACTCGGAGAGGAGCTTTATAACTCCGGTTTCAAGAAATGGGATATCGGAGATATAGTCGGATTTGACGGTTACCTTTTCAGAACAAAAACAGGTGAGGTGTCGGTTCATGTGACTTCGATGACACTTCTTGCAAAGGCACTTCTTCCTCTTCCCGAAAAATTCCACGGTCTTACGAATGTCGATCAGAGATACCGCCAGAGGTATGTCGATCTGATCGTCAATCCGGAGGTAAAGGATACATTCGTAAAGCGCAGCAGAATTCTTACCGAAATACGCCGTTTCCTTGATTCAAAGGGATTTATAGAGGTCGATACCCCGATACTTACTCCGTTTGAGATCGGTGCGGCGGCAAAGCCTTTCTATACACACCATAATACACTTGATATGGATATGGTGCTTCGTATAGAGACCGAGCTTTATCTCAAACGCCTTATAGTAGGCGGTATGGACAGAGTTTATGAGGTCGGTCGTATATTCCGTAACGAGGGAATGGATACAAAGCATAATCCCGAATTTACGACAATCGAGCTTTATCAGGCATATACCGATTATAAGGGTATGATGGATATCGTGACCGAAATGTATCCTATGCTTGCCGAAAAGGTTTGCGGTTCGTCGAAGATAATATATCAGGGACATGAGCTTGACCTGTCAAAATGGGAAAAGCTTACAATGGTCGAGGCTGTCAAAAAATATTCGGGCGTTGATTACTACGAATGGAAGACAGACGAAGACGCAAGACAGTCGGCAAAGGGAAAAAATGTCGAAGTTCCTGCGGATGCAACCAAGGGAACAGTGCTTGCGGAACTGTTCGACGCGTTCGCAGAAGAAAATCTTATACAACCGACGATTATCTATGATTACCCGGTCGAAAACAGTCCGCTCGCAAAGCGTAAACCCGAAGATCCCGCATTTACCGAGAGATTTGAATATTTCATATGTGCTACCGAGTACGGTAATGCTTTCTCCGAGCTGAATGATCCGATCGATCAGAAAAAGAGATTTGAGGATCAGGTTGAACAGAGGAAAAAGGAAGACCCGAATACCCGCGCACAGGTGGATTACGATTATGTGACCGCACTTGAGTACGGTCTTGCTCCGACCGGTGGCTTGGGGCTGGGGCTTGACCGCCTTGTTATGCTCCTTACCGACAGTGCGTCGATCCGTGATGTTTTGCTCTTCCCGACCATGAAGCCGTTGGACTCCGACAAGAAGGTTGAAAAGGTTGTTTCGGTTCCTGCGGAGGCAACTCAGGCGGCTCCCGAAGCCCCCGAAAAAATTGATTTTTCCAATGTTCAGATTGAGCCTCTGTTTGAGGATCAGGTCGATTTTGACACCTTCTCCAAGAGCGATTTCCGTGCCGTAAAGGTCA
>CALBLD010000135.1 GCA_937895775.1 uncultured Clostridia bacterium | reverse complement strand
TTTTCAAAGGTGTTTGCACGAAAAAACGGCATGTCGCCGAGCGAAATGATAAAAAAATACAGAAAAAAGTAATATCCACAGGGTTTATTGTACATAAAAATCCTTTTATTTTTGTGAGTTTTGCCTATAACATTTTTTTCTGAAATGTGGTAAAATAAATGTGTACCGATGTGACTTTGGTATGAAGGGGGCAGACTTATGGAATTCAAAAAGGGACAATTGCTTGTGTACGGAGTGAGAGGTGTGTGCCGTGTCGAGGACGTAAGAAGGGAAGCGTTCGGCACAGAGGAAAAAGAATACTGTATTCTCCGACCTCTTGATGATCCGAAGGCAACCATATATCTCCCTACCGACAGCGACAGGATAGAAAAAAACATAAAAAGAGTGATAACCGCAGAGGAAATCGACAGGCTTATAAGGTCGATTCCGACAGAGGATGACAAGTGGATTGACGATAATAAACGGAGGTCGGAGCTGTTCAAAAGAATACTTGACGATGGTGACAGACTGAATCTGGTCAGACTGATAAAGTCAATACATATACATAGGGACGAGATCGAAAAAAGCGGCAAAAAACTCGGAGTTGCCGATAAAAATGTGCTTGATCGCGCCGAAAAAATCATTTATGAGGAATTTGCAATGGTGCTTGGTATCGATTCGGATGATGTCGGGCAGTTTATAAAAGATCGTGTTGCCGGGAAGACATGCGTATAAAATATCCCCTCGCGGAGACGTTGTTTCGCCGCGAGGGGATATTGCGTAACGCATGGAACGGATTTTTTGATTTGCAGACAGGTAGTGCCGCTGATACCACAGGGAAGTGTAGGAAACGGATCGATACGCAATTTCCCTGTCAAATAACGATTTTCGCTCTCATTTCAGATGTTTTTTGTAGGCATCTTTCGGCGACAATCCGGACGCGTTGTCAATGTACAGCTTTTCAAATGTTCCGCTTCCTCCTGCCTTAGACTCCCGCAGGAGCGTATTGTCGGTTTTGTTCCTGAAGCAGACACGCAGGGTATCTACAATCGATTCGAACCTGCCGTCCACACGGAATACGGTCTGGTTATCACCGCGATCCTCATACCAGAACACATAGCAGTTGTTGAAAAAGCTCATGACCCCGTCACCGAGGCGGAACGCGGTTCCGAACTGGTCGCTGTAACAGAAATCGTACCAGTTGGTTCCGTGCTTGTCCCAAAAGGCGCAACTGTTTTCATAGTCGATATAGCCGACCCCGTAGTAGAGCGGATGAACATTGCGCAGCATATTTGCACCCTTGTTCAGCTCTACTCCGACCTGTACCTTTCCGATGCGGATGTTGGTGAAGGTGTTGTCGTGCGCATCCACAATGATGCCGACGGAATCGGTCTTTCCGGTTCCGACAATGTTCAGACCGGAAATATCCGCATCCGCAGAGCCGCCGTTTGCACCGTTTTTAATGTGCAGACCAACCTTGGTGTTGATGAGAGTGGTTCCCGTTACAACGGTCTGAATACCGCTGTCAATTGAAATGCCGCTCGCTATACCGCTGCCATCCACAACGCCGCCGCGGAAGACCGTGTGACTGCCCGCACGCTCCGCATTGTTGCCGAAGCCGCCCCCTCCGAGTCGGATCATCGCTTCGTCTGTGTCCCATTTCTTTGCATCTGCCTTTATGACTGCGTACTGCGAAAGCACCAGCGACACCGTTTTTGACGGATTTGCCGATGTCAGAAGCGGCTTGCTGATAAGATAGGTCCCGTCCGGGAAAAATATCGTCCTTTTCGGATTCTTGTATATCAATGTTTGCAATTGTTGCGTAACATCGGTTACCCCGTCACGTTTGATCTCCTCGGGTACAATCAGGTACCCGTTCACCGGATAGTTCGGTGTTGTTTCCGGCTCATAACTGCTCATATCGCCCTCCGTCGTAGTTGTGTTCTGTTGTTCGTGCGAGCCGTTCTGCCCGATGTCAGTGGAACAGGAGGTCATTGCTCCGATTGTAAGTGTTATCCCCAACAGAACGGTCAGCAGCCTCTGCTTCAGTCTGCCTTTTTTTGAGTTTCTCATGCACTTTATCCTTTCCGGATTCCGGTCGGATATGACCGAACCGCTTGAATTTGTACATACAGTATAACATTCCGCCTGACCGATTGCAATAAGTGTATCTCTCCGCCATGCAAGTAAATCTCTCTTTTTTGCCTTGAGTGCCTTGTGACCCGAAGAAAAAGATGCTATAATAAGACAGATGTGAAAGCAGGAGGAAACAGACATGCCGGATAATGAAGCTTCGGTCTACTATGAGCTTGATCTGTACCCGCCGGAGGATTACCGGACCGGTAATTTCATTCATCGGATGTATCGATCTTATACCAGCCGTGAGCAGCTTGTGCGCG
>CALBLD010000134.1 GCA_937895775.1 uncultured Clostridia bacterium | reverse complement strand
AAGATTTTATAAAATAATCACAAAACCTATTGACAAGTAAAAAATATCGTGTATAATGGTAACCGTAAAGGGAAGAAACATTTCCCGAAAAAACGAAAGGAAAAAAGCAAATGAAAAATTTCATGTTTGCAGCCGTACTCGGCAGAGAGCAGATAGTGACGATCATAGTCGCTGCTGCGGCGGTACTCGCTCTTCTGCTGATTATCGGTTATGTCAAAGCCCCTCCGGATACCGCCTACATAATATCGGGTCTGCGCAAGAAAAAGCGCATACTTATAGGTCGTGCGGGTTGGAGAATTCCGTTCTTTGAAAGAATGGATAAACTTTCACTGCGCGTAATGCAGGTCGATGTAAAAACCTCCGAGGCGGTACCGACAAATGAGTTTATCAACGTCATGGTAGACGGTGTTGCGAACATTAAAATATCGTCTAACCCCGAACTTCTCGGCAGAGCATCGGAAGCACTGCTCGGAATGAGACAGGATGAACTTGTACGTCTTGTTACGCAGGTACTTGAAGGCAACATGCGTGAGATCGTCGGTTCGGTCGGACTCAAGGAAATGGTTCAGGACCGTCAGGGCGTTGCAAAGAAGATCACCGAGAATGTCGTTCCCGACATGGAAAAGCTGGGTATTGAGGTCGTAAACTTCAACATCCAGAACTTCAAAGACAATGCGGGAACCATCGAAAATATGGGTATCGATAACGTCGAGCAGATCAGAAAGACAGCCGCCATCGCAAAGGCAAACGCACAGCGTGATATTGCCATTGCCGAGGCGGAGGCAAAGCAGGAGTCGAACGCGGTAAAGGTTGACACCGAAAAAGCGATCGCCGAGCAGGATGCAGCACTGTCGATACAGCAGTCCGACATGAAGCGCAAGGCGGATACCAAGCGTGCGGAAGCGGATGCGGCATATGACATCCAGAAGCAGGAGCAGAGAAAGACCATTGAAGTTACGTCCGCGGATGCTGATATCGCACGCCGTCAGAAGGAAGCCGAACTTGCCGAAAAGGAGATACTCCTTCAGGAAAAGAAGCTGGATGCGGAGATCCGCAAGAAAGCCGACGCACTCAAATACGAGGCTGAAAAGAAGGCTGAAGCCGATCTTGTACGCCGTCAGAGGGATGCGGAAGCACAGCGTTACGAGGCTGAGCAGAAGGCACTTGCGAAGAAAGCCGAAGCCGAAGCCGAAAAGTTTGCAATGGAGCAGGAAGCCGAAGGTATACGTGCAAAAGGTCTTGCAGAGGCTGAAGCGATCGAAAAGAAAGCACTTGCTCAGAAGAAAATGGGTGAAGCATCCGTGCTTGAGATGGTACTTGCGGTACTTCCCGAAATGGCACACAATATTGCCGAACCGCTTGCAAATGTTGACAGCATAACGATGTACGGCAGTGACAACACGACAAAGCTGATGAAAGAGGTAACGAACTCCTCCGATCAGATATTCAATGCGGTAAAGAGCGCAACCGGACTTGATATAGCCGAGCTTATATCGGCATATATGAAAAAGGATCGGGCACAACTCCCCGATTCGTCCGAAGAAGCCTGAAAACATACGGCTACAAAAAGGTCGCCGCGAAGCCATTTGGCTTCGCGGCGATTCTTTGTTTTACTGTTTTGGTGCGTTCAGTACCTTTGAGGATTTTCTCTCTTCGGGAATTATTTCACCCGCCTTGGTAAGCGCGATCTTGGTAAGCAGCGGTCCGACAAGCTCATAAATCAGTACCGCAAACAATACGATGTTGCGGATCAGTCCGCCCTCAAATTCGCCGAGCTGCATTGCGCTCACTGTCATCCCGAGCGCAACACCCGCCTGCGGGAGAAGCGTAATACCGAGGTATTTTACGATCGTATGATTGCATCCGGTAGCCTTTGCGCTTGTTGCGGCTCCGACGATCTTTCCGAGCGAGCGGACAAGCACGAACACAATGCCCACACCGACAATCGCCGCCGAACGGAATACCGACAGCTCAAGTTCGGCTCCGCTGATTACAAAGAAGAGTGCGAAAAGCGGGGTTGTCCAGCGGTCAACACGTTCCATAAGTTCTTCGGAAGATTCGCAGATGTTGCAGAAAACGGTTCCGAGCATCATGCATGTGAGCAGCGGCGAGGTTCCGACGGTCACCGGACCGATATTGAATTTTATCATAGTGATAGCGACCGTCAGTATTACGTATGTAACCGAGACGGACAGTCGTTTCGAACGTGAGTGGAAGAATTTCTCTGTTTCGGAGAAGGCGATGCCCATCACGATTCCGAGTACTATCGATAGGACAATCTCGACGATCGGGTTGACAATGATCGAAACTATATCGACTTTTCCGCTTACCATGGCTTTGGAAATGCCGAAGGATACCGCAAAAATCACGAGTCCGACTGCGTCATCGAGTGCGACTATCGGGAGCAGAAGGTCGGTCAGCGGCCCCTTTGCCTTGTACTGGCGGACGACCATGAGTGTGGCGGCGGGTGCGGTTGCCGCCGCAATCGCACCGAGCGTTATTGCCGCACTCATCGGGAATATTTCTTCGCCGAGAATGAGACTCAGAATACAAAGCGCGATGTCAACGAAGATCGTTGCAACAAGTGCCTGAATTATACCGATTATTGTTGCCTGACGTCCGGTTTTCTTCAGCGAAGAAAGTCGGAATTCATTACCTATCGAAAAAGCGATGAAGCCGAGCGCAACGTCCGAGATGACTCCGAAGCGTTCGACGTATTCCATCGAAGTAAAGCCGAGCCCGGTTATTCCGAGAAGATTTCCGAGCTGACCGAGGCAGTACGGACCGATAAGTATACCGGCTACGAGATAACCGGTAACTGCGGGAAGTCCGAACGGCTTGATGACGCGCGTCATCATAAGACCGGCAAAAAGTGCGATCGAAATGCTTAACAATATGTCCATAACAGTTTCCTTCCGGATTTGTGTGTTTACAAACAGATATATTAACACTTAAGCGGTATTTTGTCAAGTAATGACCGAAAAATATTTATTTTATTTTTCAAAGGAAAGGTATTTTTGAAAAGTGCTTGACAATGCGGTTCGGTTTATGATAAAATGAACAAAGAAATATTCGTTTTTTCTGAAAGGATTTACAATTATGAAGTTAAGACCCCCGTCAGTCCCGCTGATAACGGTTGACCCCTATTTTTCGGTATGGTCGCCTGCAGACAGGCTCACCGACGCAACCACAGAGCATTGGACAGGTAAGCCGAACACGATGATCGGAACCGCAAACATAGACGGTACCGACTATATTTTCATGGGTGTTCACAACAAGCCGCTTCCCAAAATGGAGCAGGTGTCGATCAATGTTACCGCGCTTTCGACAGAATATAAGTTCAGAGCCGGCGGAATTGAGATGACCGCAACATTTACAACCCCTCTGCTTCCCGACGATTATTATTATTTTACGCGTCCGGTAAGCTATCTCAAGATCGGGTACAGCTCACTTGACGGAAACGACCACAAGGTCAGCGTAAAGGTAATGGTATCCGCGGAAATCTGCCTTGATTTCCGCGGATTCGGAAGTGTTGAAACACAGCTTATTGAGCAGGACGGCATTTCAACCGCAAGAATCGGAAACAAGGTACAGAATGTCCTCGGACGCGACGGCGACGATATTCGTATCGACTGGGGATATTTCTATCTCTCTGTCAAGGACGGAAAGGTCGGAGCCGAAGAGATTCCGATGGCATTCCGTGAAGGAGAACGCCACGGAAGCTCCATATTCATGAAATTCGTTACCGCAGAGAAGGAGATCGGATGCCCGAAGTGCGGCGCACTCTTTACTTTTGCGTATGATGATATAGAATCGATCGTATATTTCGGCGATCACCTTAAGAGCTGGTGGAACAAAGACGGCGCAAAGATCACAGATGAAATCGTCAAGGCGTTCGGCGACTACGCCGAGGTTAAGGAAAAAGCCGATGCCTTCTCGGCAAAGCTTTATGACGATGCCGAAAAAGCGGGCGGAGCACACTATGCCGAGATGCTTGAGCTTGCTTACCGTCAGGTATGCGCGGCTCACAAGCTGGTGCTTGACAAGGAGGGCAATATCCTTTACATTTCGAAGGAGTGCCATTCAAACGGCTGTGCGGCAACGGTTGACGTTTCCTATCCGTCGATTCCGATGTTTCTTATCTACAATCCGGAGCTGGTACTCGGCATGATGCGTCCGATAATCAGATATTCGCGTTCCGATGAGTGGTCGAAGAAGCTGAAATTCGACTTTGCTCCTCACGATGCCGGACGTTATCCGTTCGTCAACGGTCAGGTTTACGGCAACAACTCCTACAACAAGCAGATGCCGGTTGAGGAGTGCGGCAACATGATCGTTATGTTTGCGGCAGCCGCTATCGCTTCGGGCGATGCAAGCTACGCAAAGGAAAATCTTGATCTTCTCGAAATGTGGGCAGGCTATCTGCTGAAATACGGTTCCGATCCCGCAAATCAGCTTTGCACCGACGACTTTGCCGGTCATCTTGCACACAATACCAACCTTTCGCTCAAGGCAATATCGGGTATAATCGGTCTCGGACTGATTTACAGAATGTTGGGCGATGAAGCGAAGTGCGAAGAGAAGCTTGTACTTGCAAAAGAGCTTTCCGCAGACTGGGTAGTCCGCGCGGCAAACGGCGACGGCTCCTACCGTCTCGCATTCGACCGTCCGGGTACATTCTCGATGAAGTACAACATTGTATGGGATAAGCTGTTCGGAACAAATGTGATGGATAAGGCTGTCATCGCATCCGAGCTTGCTTCCTACAAGGAAAAGACCAGACCTTACGGTCTGCCGCTTGACAACCGTATGACATACACAAAGTCGGACTGGCTTGTATGGACCGCAACTCTTGCCGAGGACAGAGAGACTTTCGAGGAAATGATCGAGCCGCTCTGGAAGGCATATAATTACTCGGAGTCGCGTTGCCCGATGACCGACTGGTACTGGACGGTTACGGCAAATCAGAGAGGCTTCAGACACAGATCGGTACAGGGCGGTCTGTTCATCAAGCTTCTTGAAGCAACAGGCAAAATGAAACTCTGATATCCGTAATAATTGAAAAATCTCCCGCAGACCCAACGGTCGACGGGAGATTTTTATTGTATTTATTCGCTTCTGAGAGCAATTACCGGGTCTTTGCGCGCCGCTATCTTTGCGGGGATAAGACCTGCAATCAGCGTAAGGGCAATGCTGATTGCGATCAGGATCAGCGAGCCGACAAGCGGCAGAGACGCAATATTGTTCACGCCCGACAAAGAACTGATGATAAGGTTTATCGGCAGGCACAGAAACAGGCTGATTCCTATTCCGATGATGCCTGCGGCGAGTCCGACTATGAAGGTTTCTGCGTTGAAAACGCGGGAAATATCCCTCTTTGAAGCTCCGATAGCACGCAGAATACCTATTTCCTTGGTGCGTTCAAGCACCGATATATAGGTAATTATGCCGATCATGATAGACGATACCACAAGCGATATCGATACGAAGGCGATGAGCGCATACGAGACAAAGTTTATGATAGTGGAAACCGACGACATCAGAATGGCGACATAGTCGGTGTAAGTGATCTTGTCCTTTTCGGCTACCGAGTCGTTGTAATCCGAAATCAGCTTCTTGATTTCATCCTT